>JBKBWE010000211.1:0-5177 GCA_046289145.1 Sediminibacterium sp. | reverse complement strand
TAATTTGGTTATAATTGAATCGGCCGAAAAGCCCATGCCCATTTCTGCCCCAAAAGCTGTGGCAATAGCCCCTCCCATTTATTCAGAACCTGCAAAAGAACGTCCCGAAAAATGGTTTTTGGGCAATAATGGTAAAAATATTGTCATATTAGTGCATGAACCGGAAGCGGCTTTTTTAAACGAGGAAAGTTTAGACTTTTTAACAAAGATTTTAGGCGCTTGCAAATTGAATATGGGAGATGTGGCAGTCATAAATATTGCTCGTTACCTGGCTAATTTTGCCGAAATTAAACAAGAACTAAATCCTTCTAGCTGTTTACTGTTCAATGTTAGTGCAGCAATGATAAAACTTCCTTTCACCGTTCCTAATTATCAGGTTCAACAGTATGGTGGGTGTACTTTTTTAATGGCTCCATCTCTTTTGCAATATTATGGTGATAGTGGGGATGCCAAATTAGAAAAGACTAAACTTTGGGTAAGCCTTAAATCACTTTTTAACCTTTAATCAATGGCCACAGTTGAAATCATTTTTGCTACCAACAATGCAAATAAAGTAAAAGAAATAAAAGCAGTTACTGGCAATCTGTTAACGGTTCTATCACTTGCCCACGCAGGCATTGACATTGATATTCCTGAGCCACACGATACCTTGGAAGCCAATGCCAGCGAGAAATCTAGGGTTATACATGCATTAACCAAGAAGAATTGTTTCAGCGAAGACACTGGATTAGAAATTGCTGCATTAAATGGTGAACCAGGTGTTAAAAGTGCTCGTTATGCTGGCGATGAAAGAAATTTCCAAGCCAATATAGACTTAGTACTTCATAAATTATTGAATAAAGAAAACAAAGCTGCTCAGTTTAGAACCGTTATTTCTCTTATTTGGGATGAACAAGAATTCTTGTTCGAAGGAATTTGTAAAGGGAAAATCATGTCTGAACAAAAGGGTACGGAGGGATTTGGCTATGACCCTATTTTTGTTCCCGATGGGGCTAATAAGTGTTTCGCTGAAATGACTATGGACGAAAAAAACCAATACAGTCATCGCAAAAAAGCAATGAGTAAGCTCCTAGATTTCCTTTTAAACCAAACAAAGCAGTATTAGTTGTAAATCATTTGAGTAAATGAACAGCCATGAATCGAATTAAAATTCAACTTCCAGAACAGTTTAGCTTTACCACTCAAATGCAAATTCGGGTAACCGATTTAAATTACGGAGGTCATGTAGGTAACGACACCATATTATCTTTACTGCAAGAAGCTAGGCAACAATTTTTACAATCTAGGGGATATGCAGAATTAAGTATTGAATCATTTGGCTTAATTATGGCCGATGCAATGATTGAATACAAAAAAGAATTAAATCATAAAGACGCTATTGAAATTGCCCTTGTAGCAACTGATTTTGACAAACTTGGTTTTGATATTTACTATCGAATTACAGTTTTACAAAATAGTGAGGCTCATTTAGCTGTTCGTGCTAAAACCGGAATGATGTTATACGACTATTCCGCAAAAAAGAAAGTTTCACTTACCGAAAATATTATTCAGCAATTGAGTTAATTAAAGGTTCCAGATTCTCCAGCTTTCTTCTGCTTGCATTACCAACATCTCATATCCATTTTGCACAGAAGCACCTTGTTCTTTTCCTTTTTGCAAAAACCGAGTTTCAGTTGGATTATAAATCAAATCGTACAAATGATGCTTTGGACCCAGAAATTCATAAGGAATAAGTGGTGAGGCATCAACATTGGGGTATTGACCTACCGGACTAGTATTAATGATGAGTTGGTATTGTGCAAGTACTTCTTTATTTAATTCTCCATATTGGATTGACTGATTATCTGTATTTCTTGAAACATTTAAATAAGAAATATTGAGTTTCCGCAATACAAACTCTACTGCTGCTGCTGCTCCACCTGTACCCAGTACTAAAGCGTGGGTATGATTTTTTTGCAAAAAAGGTTTTAAGGAATTTTCAAATCCAATGATATCGGTATTGTAGCCAATTAGTTTTTTGTGCTGAATGCGAACACAATTACAAGCCCCCATTTCCGCCACTTCCGGTGTTAGTTGATGAAGGAAAGGAATTACTTGCTTTTTATAGGGGATGGTTATGTTAAAGCCATCTAAGCCTTTTTTTTGAATCAGCAAATAAGGCAACTCCTCTATATCGGGGATGGAGAAATTTTCATAAAAGCACTCATCCCCTATTCCAAGTGATGAAAATTTTTGGGTAAAATAACTTTGAGAAAAAGAGTGTGTTAAGGGATAACCCACCAAGCCAAATAAGCGCATATTAAGCTTTATCTAAGTAAAGATGAAATGTGTCTCCTCTTAATCCTATGCGCATTGCTTCAAGTGGCAATACTTCATTGGGTGCAATATTACCCAAGTTTACATTGCATCCAATCAACTCAAGAAAATAGAGTTGCTGTGCTTTTTGAGGGGCTTCCCAAATAATTTTTTCGGCAGGAATTTGGGTTAAAATCTCTTGAACCAACCCTTCGCGTACCTCACCGCTTCCTCTATAAATACCGACATTTCCTGCTTCCCTTGCTTCTGCAATTACATAAGATGATCCTGCTTCTAATTCAGCTCGCATTAATTCAATCCATTTGTAAGGTGGAATAATATGTGCTGCATCTTTGCTTCCTACTTCGCTTAATACCGTTGCATGCTGAGTTAGTTTTTCAATATAGCCACATTTTTCAGCATGTGGAATGGTAATTGAACCATCTGATACCTCAATATAGCTAACGCCATAATCTTTACAAACTTCTACATAGTCATCAAATTGATTTCTAATTAAGAAGGCTTCAAACAAAGTTCCTCCAAAATAAACTGGCATATTGGCTTCTCGGTAAACAGCTAATTTTTCTCTTAAATTGGGGGTAACAAAAGAAGTTCCGAATCCTAACTTAACAATATCTACGTGAGGACCAGCAACACTTAGAAAATCCTTAGCTTGGTTAATGCTTAACCCTTTGTCCATAACCATGGTTAATCCATTTGCCCTAGGTTGCTTTGTTCTTTCTGGTATTTGTGTAAGTCTATAATTCATTCCTGTCTTATTTATCGGCGCAAAAGTACATATTTATATTTTCTTTCCTTTCTTATACCGGGCAATGATATCTACTACCTGGTTATTTTGTAAAATAAAGGGATTGAGTTCCATGAATTTTTTGAGCAACTTCGGTGCTTTATCCATGGCTGTTTCTAATTTAAGTAATGCCTCTTTGGATTTACCTAAAACAAATAAAATGGTACTTGCATAAAAGTAAAACAAAGGCTTTTCGGCTGTTGCAACCAATGCAGCCTGGCACTGATTATAGGCTTCTTCAAACATTTCAGCCTTAATTAAACAACGTAATAATGCTTCCCAACCTGCAACAGATTTAGGCTTATGCTTTACCACCGTTCCAAAATAAATGATGGCATCTTTATACCTATCTAAATTCATCATACACTCTCCCATAGCCAAATTATATTCCGGAACTGAGCGAGTAATTCTCATTGAATTTTCCAATTGCTTGGCTGCAGCCTGCCATTGCTCTTCTAACATATAAGTAACTGCAATTTTATAATGCAACTTACTGTCACCTGCATTTAAGTGTACTGCTTTTTTATAATTAAATCTTGCTTGAGCATATTTGCCCATTCTATGGTAGCAATGACCTATTGCTTCATAAATGACATCTTCAGGCCTACTGAGCTCAAGCACTTTTTCTAAAACTTCAATTGCTTCTTTGTACTTACGCAATCTTAAAAAGGCATCACCCATATTTCGATAAGCATAGTCAAATTTTTCGTCTATTGCTACTGCATATTGATATGCATCAATGGCTTTTTCATATAACTTAAGCCCTTGATAGGCTGCTGCCAAGTTAAACCAAGCCAATTCACTAAAAGGATGCTCTTCAATGATTGATTGATGTAGTTTAATACTCTCCTCGTTTCTTCCTGTAAAATCTGTCCAAAAACAAATTTTATATAAAGCTTCTTCATTGTTTGGATCTTCTTCCAAAATCAATTTTAAACAATCAAATACTTTATCAAACTCTTCATAATCATCATATACATCGGCTAACTCAAAAAGCAGGTCTAATCGTTCTTCGCCTTCAAAAAGCAATAAAGCAGCTTCTAATAACTCTACCGCTTTTGCCTGTTGATCCAAAGCCAAATAAGCATCTGTTTTTAGAATAAATAAATTCAAATCTGTACTATCAAATAATTCAGCTGTCTCCAATAAATTTAAAGCTTCTTGGTATTTTCTAGTCGCCAATAACAAGTCGGCTTTTTTAATCATGAGGTTGGCCGAATAAGGAAACTGTTCTAATCCCAGCTCTGCTGCAATCATTGCTTCGGGCAAATCATCCTTTTCATCGTAATAATCAATAATCCGCTCAAAAGCATCTTCCTCTAAAAATGGATGGCTTCTTCCATGCTTAAGATGTTGATATTGAATGATCAACTCCCTTAATTCTTCCTTGTCTTCGCGGTATGGATTCTGGCTCATGGGGTGACGGTTTACCTAATTTAGGCAAATAATTAAACTTTTTTCGGCGAAAACCAAACTTTTACCCCCTTATTAACGTTTGTTAATAAAAATAATTCGTTAAAATATTTAGGATATATCCTACCTTTACCATATGTTAATGCAACTAAAATCCGCAAAAAAAGCCCCACTGGTGATGCTCGTTATGAGTTTGCACTTGGCTATTGCTGCTTTTGCATTTACTGGAATAGTTGACGACAAAGCTAAAAACAGCAAGTTTACTTTACGCAGTCTCAATAATTTCTCTAAAAAAGGATTGTCATTATCTGCCATCAAATCTAATCTACATTACAAGGGATTAACCCTTACAGGGAATGGTTTGATGCAACAGAACAATGATATGAATAGCATGTTGCAATACAACAACGGCAACACCACCTATATTTATCCATACAAGATTAAAGTGAAAGTGCCTAAGTTCAAGACACCACAAGAATCCCGCAATTAATTATTCATTCAATAATCGGTATCCGGTTGTTGGTATTTCAAATTTAGCAGCAGAAACTGGGTTGAAACTTATTTTGGTTGCAGTGTAGGTGATTTTTTGGGTATACCCGTCTTTTGCTTCATACTCTAATACAAATCCAGGTATATCTTTAAATTGATACTCAAACTCTCT
>JBKBWE010000210.1:0-5194 GCA_046289145.1 Sediminibacterium sp. | reverse complement strand
GTATCTGTCATGGTTCCAGTATACAAACAAGTAGCAATATCTTGTGTTAACTCTTCTTTACCGCCTGCTTCTACTATAAAATCGTACACCATTTCACAGGTAGAACTTTTTCCAGTATCACTAATACCATAATCGAAATTGGGCTCATCTGGTTGTTCATGGTGATCAATCAAAACTTTAACCGCTTTAGCAGAAGCTAAAAATGGAGCTAAATGTTTGGTGCGATGAAAAATATTGAAGTCTAAACAAAACAGAATATCTGCCTTATCTAAAATACCCAAACACTTTTCTCTATATCCTTCAAAATTGATAACGCTTTCTATACCAGGTAACCATTCTAAAAAATCAGCCCAATTGGTGGGCGATATCACTGTAACCTGGTGACCCCGATTGTGTAAAAAATGATATAAGCCTAATGTAGAGCCCATGGCGTCCCCATCGGGCTTCTGGTGCATAGTAATTACAATTTGCTTAGGCTGAGATAATAATGGATAGAATTGACTGATCAGTTGCATATAATCGGGCAAAAATGCAGTTTCTTCATTAGTCCGTCAAAAGATTTTGAATAATTTATTGAAAATTTAGCGATTGAATACCACTCAAGCCCTTGCTATTCCTTACTTTTGCGCCGAAATTAAACAAATATGAGCAATAGAACATTTACCATGATTAAGCCCGATGCTACCCAGAAAGGGTACACTGGAGCAATTTTAGACCAAATGATTAAGGCTGGCTTTTCAATCAAAGCTATGAAATGGACTCGCTTAACCCCTGAGCAAGCAGGTCTTTTCTACGATATCCACAGAGAGCGTCCTTTTTACCAGGAACTAGTTGATTTCATGAGCAGTGGCCCAATTGTAGCAGCTGTTTTAGAAAAAGAAAATGCGGTAGCCGATTTTAGAACATTGATTGGTGCAACCAACCCAGCGCAAGCTGCTGAAGGAACCATCCGCAAATTATTTGCAGCATCAGTAGGCGAAAATGCCGTTCACGGAAGTGATAGCGATGAAAACGCTGCTATTGAAGCAGACTTTTTCTTTTCTAAATTAGAAAGATTCTAATTGAAGCTTTTTTAAAAGCCTTCGATACAATTTGCATATTGAAGAACCCGACCCAACAGGTCGGGTTTTTTATTGCCCAACAGCCCCAACTGTCCATCCATTTGATTTGCTTTGTAAAAAAGTCCATTGTATCTTTTAGGTCTCAATCAAGCCTAAAACTATACACCATGAATAAACCCTCTACCATAGGAAAAATTTTCCTTTGTTTTTTATTCGGACTAAGTGCACAAAACAACTACGCACAAGGCTCCATGCTACTCAGGCAACCCAATGCCAGCAAAGACCATATTGTATTTGTTCATGCAGATGATTTATGGGTAGTAGATCATAAAGGAGGAGATGCAAGAAGACTAACCAGTGCCATTGGCGCAGAAACCTCCCCTAAAATTAGCCCCAACGGAAAATGGGTGGCGTTTAGTGGGCAGTATGATGGTAATACAGATGTGTATATCGTACCAATTGATGGTGGTGATCCTAAGAGATTAACCTGGCATCCTGGCGCAGATATTACACAAGGCTGGCTGCCTGATGGTAATTCAGTTTTCTTTACTTCTGGTAGAGAGGGCTACCCTACGGTTAATACTAAATTTTTTAAAGTTTCTGTAAATGGAGGAACACCAGATGCATTGCCCCTCCCTTTTGGATTTGTAGGAAGTATTTCTAGTGATGGTGCAACCATGGCTTTTCAACCCTATAGTTTTTGGGACCCAGAGTGGCGCAACTATCGCGGCGGCCAAGCTCAACCCATTTGGTTATTTAATTTAAAAACATTTGAAACTACTAAAACAGTACAAGGCAATAAAGAAAGACATACCGCTCCTACTTGGAACAATGGCGTTTTGTACTTTTTATCGGAGCAAGATTTCATTAATAATATCTGGTCTTATGATCCTAAAACCAAAACACAAAATCAAATTACTTTCTTTAAAGACTTTGACATTAAAAATGTATCGGCCAGCAACAACAAATTGATTTTTGAACAAGCTGGTTATTTGCATAGCTATGATATAGCTTCTCAAAAAACGATTCAATTAAATATCAACGTAAAAGCAGATTTAAATTGGGGAAGACCAAGATGGAATAATTTAACTGCTGGCAATTTAACCAATCCACAATTGTCACCCTCTGGTAAACGCGCTGTATTTGAAAGCAGAGGTGAAATTTTTACTGTGCCTAAAGAAAATGGTGACTGGAAAAATATCAGCAATTCCACTGGTACTGCAGATAGAGCGCCTATTTGGTCTCCTGATGGACAAAAAATTGCTTGGTTCTCCGATGAAAATGGAGAATACCAATTAACAGTAAAAGACCAGTTTGGATTACAAACAGCGCAAACATTTGCGATGCCGAATAAGAAATTTTATTTCACACCAGCATGGTCTCCCGACAACAAATACATTGCATTTGTAGACACCGATTATACCATTTGGTACATCGATTTAAAATCGGGTGTTTATAAAAAAGTAGACACCGATAAATATGCGCACCCTAATAGAACCATGAAGCCGGTTTGGTCTCCAGATAGTAAATGGATTGCCTATGTACAACAACAAAACAATCAATTTAAAGCAGTCAAGGTTTTTCAAATTGAAACTGGCCAAAGCAAAATGCTAACGAATGGATTGGCAGATGCCATTGATCCACAATGGGATGAAAGCGGAAAATATTTGTACTTTTTAGCAAGCACCGATTATGGTTTGGCTTCGGGTTGGCTAGACATGAGTAGTTACAATTATCCAGTAAATAGGGCTTTATACATTGCAGTGTTGAGCAAAGACGCTCCCTCTCCTTTTGAACCAAAGAGCGATGATGAACCTGTAAAAAATTCTGCAGATACTACTGCTAAATCAGCCAAGCCTGCAAGTGCTTCAACGGTTTCTGTAAAAATTGATTTTGATGGATTAGAACAGCGAATTATTGCAGCCAATTTACCCTTACGCAATTATTCTTCCTTAGTTGCAGGACCCGATGGTTCGGTGTTTTATACGGAAGATATTGCGAATCAAGGAAGCGCTTTATATAAGTATACTGCAAAGGATCAGAAGAGTATTGAATTTGCTAAATCAGTCAACAATGTAGTGAGTAGTTCGGATCGAAAAAATATTTTATACCGTTCTGGAGCCAACTGGTTTTTGAATGGAACCCTTGCTGCGCCTAGACCGGGAGATGGAAGATTGGCTACCGAAGGAATACGCGTTTATGTAGACCCTGCTAAGGAAGCAGAACAAATATTCAAAGAAGGCTGGCGTTTACAACGAGACTTTTTATATGTGAACAATGTGCATGGCGCTCCTTGGGATAAAATTTTTGGTTGGTATCAACCTTGGGTAAAACACGTGAAGCATCGGTCCGATTTAAACTATATTATTGATATCATCAGCGGTGAAGTATCAGTAGGCCATTCCTATGTAAGCGGAGGCGATTATCCCACCGTACCTTCTATTCCTATTGGATTATTGGGCGCTGATTATACTGTTGAAAATGGCTTCTTTAAAATCAAGAAAATTTACACTGGCGAAAATTGGAATCCTGAATTAAAGTCTCCATTAAGTGGTCCTGGAATGAAAGTAAAAGAAGGCGATTATATAGTGGAAGTAGAAGGAAAAAAATTAGATGCTTCTATGAATTTATTCAGTTTGTTTGAAGGTACCGCCAACAAACAAATCAAAATAAAAGTAAATAGCCAACCTAGTGTAGATGGCGGCCAATTAATTACTGTTATACCAATTGCCAATGAAGCCGGATTACGTTCAAGACACTGGGTAGAAAGCAATCGCAAAAAAGTGGATGAATTATCTGGAGGCAAATTGGCGTATGTATATGTGCCGAATACGGGAGACCCTGGTTATACTTCTTTTAACCGTTATTATTTTTCTCAGCAAGACAAAAAAGGAGCAATCATTGATGAAAGAAACAATGGTGGTGGTTCTGCTGCGGATTATATGATTGATGTGATGAGCAGAAAATTACAAGGCTATTTTAATAATCGAGTAGAAGGTCATAAAGTATCTACAACTCCAATGGCTGGTATTTGGGGGACTAAAGTGATGATCATTAATGAGAACGCTGGTTCGGGTGGAGACTTACTCCCCTATATGTTTAAGAAAATGAATATTGGGCCATTAGTAGGCACGAGAACCTGGGGTGGTTTAGTGGGTACATGGGATACGCCTCCTTTTATTGATGGCGGCAGAATGGTAGCACCTCGTGGAGGCTTCTTTGATACCGATGGTAAATGGGCAGTGGAAGCAGAAGGTGTTGCACCAGATATTGAAGTATTTCATGACCCCAAAGCAATCATTGAAGGCCGTGATCCACAGTTAGAAAAAGCAGTACAAGAAGCTTTGCGTTTAATGCCTTCTCAAGGCATTGAATTGAAGAAAGAACCTGCACCACCGATTCGTTCGTTTAGGCCGAAGAATTAAATAGATAATCAGTTACTGGTCCTAAATAGGTTGACCGTTTTCAGAAAATAATTGAAGTTACTTTGATAAGGCCGTCTCAATTACAAAATTGAGGCGGTTTTCTTTTACCATAGTTGAGGTATTATACATCACCCTTGCAAAACAGGTACAAAGTCAATCCCTGTGCATCCTTCTTCTTCGAGTATTTTTTTTAATGATTCAGAAACATAATAACCAACGCCGCCTTCCCGTATGAAATTTATCATAACAAATTCTAGTTCCAATTCATTTTTGAAAACTAGCTTACGAAGAACTATAGGTCTACACTCATTAAGATAGGTGTACCTTTCTTTTTGTCGCTCAAACAAATGTTGATGATAGCTTACTATATCGAGCTTCTCAAATTCATTATACCCTTTTCCTTCTCTAACTACTTCACTTAAACTATAGTTGATAGTTTTTTCATTATCAAAATCCAAAATATTAGTAATCCAGTAGCCATCCACTTGCTTTCCCGCTTGTTGCATAACAATCGGCAAGTATTGTATTTTATCACGACTATACTTTTCGAAAATTAATTTTAATTTATTACTAATTATAAGCTTAAAACTACTCCCAAAAAAATAAACAGACATTAAATCAGTTAGTTTCGCTTTTATCTTAATTTTTGGAATTGGAATTACAGCATAATCGGGTATTTCTTTACCTATCCATTGATTAATATGAAGG
>JBKBWE010000209.1:0-5220 GCA_046289145.1 Sediminibacterium sp. | reverse complement strand
TCTGCAGCATAGCTATCCCCTGCATGCAATAAATGGGTTATAGGGTGGGTAGCATTTAGAATGCCCTTGTTAAATGCATCACCAATTCCTTTGTCTCTTTCGTTAATCCATCTTCTATAATTAGGCTGAGGATGGCTATTTAACCAATTGGCAATTTCGTCATTGGTAGAACCATTGATAATTAAATGCTCATCAGGATGAACAGTTTGTTGATCTACAGAAACACAAGTTTTTTGTAAATCTGATAGATTATTAAAACAAATACTAATTACGGTTATTGCATTCATGAAAGATCTGCTGTTTGTAATTGTTTCAATTTGTAGTGGAATAACTCAATTGCTTTCAATTTTTCTGGGCTAAGGTTATATTGAATATTTTCCGTGTAATAGGTTTTCAAATCATAGTATGGATAAGATTGTTCGGCCACTACCTCCTCTAAATGTTTTAACCCATATCCCAATGCCCTATTAAAAGCGTCAATGAAATCTGGGTCAATGGATTTATTGGCCACCCATGCTGCAAAAACAAAAGGTAAGCCTGTATGGTTGTTCCATGCTGTGGCCAAATCATACATATAAGGAGAAATCAACCGCTGTTCCAAAGCCCTATCTCCTATCACCACCCCTGAAGTAGTACCCTTAATTTGATCCCTAAAATCTAATGAAGCTGCTTCCATTTCAACATTTAGTTGCCAATACTCTTTTAATAGAATTCTAGCCAAATTAACTGAAGTTCTACTTTGGTAGTCGAGCAACACTTTTTTAACTTCTTGTAAAGGCACTTCACTAAAAATAGCTACCGATGCTACATTTTCCTCTGCCGAAATACAATAATCGGCTACAATATGGGCATTTTGTATGGAGGGGATCATAGCCACTGGTATAAGTCCAATGTCAATATGGTCGTTTTTTAAATCAGCTGCTATTTGGGCGGGGTAATTTTCGGTTAGAATTATTCGGTCTAATAACCCCGATCTTTTGATACCAAACATCATGGGTTTAGTATTTAAATAACTTACAGCTCCAACACGTATCTTCTTGTTCAATTCAGCTACTTTTGTACAAAGAAAAGATTAATTATACTATTTAACTATTCCCTATTTAAAAATCACATGGAACTGACACAATTAACAGCGCTTTCGCCCATAGATGGCAGGTATAGAAAAAAAGTGGAGCATTTAGACGAATATTTTGCAGAATATGCCCTTATCAAATACAGGGTCTTGGTTGAAGTGGAGTATTTCTTTTTCTTGGCAGACCAGAAGTTTTTTAAACTACCCCTGAAAGCCAGACATTCTCTTCGTTCCATGTTAGAAAATTTTAGTATTGACGATGCCAATCAAATTAAGCTGCTGGAGTCGGTAACCAATCATGATGTTAAAGCGGTAGAGTATTTTTTAAAAGAACAAGTAGAGAAAGCTGGTGTAGGACAATTAAAAGAATGGATTCATTTTGGATTAACCTCACAGGATATCAACAATACAGCAATCCCGCTTAGTTGGAAACATGCTATGGAGCATGAATACCTCCCTTCGTTGATTAATTTACAAAATATGATTTATTCCCTTGCTATACAATGGAAGGATATTCCATTACTAGCAAGAACCCATGGTCAGGCAGCTTCCCCAACCAAGTTAGGAAAAGAGTTTATGGTGTTTGTAGAACGCATACACAACCAGATTGAACTGTTCAGTAGTATCCCCTATGCTGCAAAATTTGGCGGAGCAACCGGCAATTTCAATGCTCACCATATTGCATTCCCCAAAAAAAACTGGGTATTATTAGGGAACAAATTTGTAGAAGATATATTGGGTTTACAAAGAATGCAGTTTACTACACAAATTGAGCACTATGATTCATTGGCTGCACATTTTGATGCATTAAAACGTATCAATAATATTTTGATAGACTTGTGTAGAGATATTTGGACCTATATAAGTATGGATTATTTTAAGCAACAAACCAAAAAAGGGGAAGTTGGGTCTTCGGCTATGCCCCATAAAGTAAATCCAATTGATTTTGAAAATGCAGAAGGTAATTTAGGCATCGCCAATTCATTACTAGAACACTTAAGTGGGAAGCTACCCATCAGTAGATTGCAGAGAGACTTAACCGACTCTACTGTTTTAAGAAATATGGGAGTTCCCATGGGGCATATTAGCATAGCCATTCAATCTTTAGAGAAAGGATTGTCTAAGCTTATTTTAAATGAACAAGCCATTAAAGCAGACTTAGAAAACAATTGGCCGGTAGTAGCTGAAGCCATTCAAACTATTTTGAGAAGGGAAAATTATCCTAATCCATACGAAGCATTAAAAGACTTGACTAGGGGAAAACAAAAAATAGATAAAATAGCTATCCATCAATTTATCAATTCATTAAAGATTAGCCCAGCGCTCAAAAAAGAGTTGAAAGCCATTACCCCCTCTAATTATACCGGTGTTAACCCAGCTTATTAGTTTGGTATTTAAATTGCTTTATAAACTTGATTATTAAAAAATAAAAAGCTCTGCCCTGCGTAAATTTTTGATCATATTCAGGAAATTTATACTGATCCTATTGACGGTATTAATTCTATTGTATTTAGCTATACAAACGGATATCGTTCAAAATGCATTGGTTAGGTATGCAACTGGAAAGCTGAGTAACTCCTTAGGTGCAGAAGTTCGCATTAACAAAGTCAGCTTTTCTCTATTTAGTAAAGTAAGTATGGATGGCACTTTAATAAGAGACCAACAAAAAGACACCCTTTTGTATGCGGGTAGTTTAAAATTAAATATTACCGATTGGTTTTTCTTAAAAAATAAAGCTGAATTAAAATTTATAGGGCTAGAAAATGCAGTGGTTAAATTACAAAGGAAAGACTCCATTTGGAACTACCAATTTATAGCGAATTACTTTAGTTCTCCCAAGTCTTCAAAAAAGAAGAAAAATGGGTTTGAATTGAATTTAAAAAAAGTCAATCTTAAAAACGTTCATTTTTTTCAGAATGACTTATGGGTTGGCACTCAAAACACGCTAAAAGTTGGAGCTTTGGAAGTAGATGCCGAAAATATTGATTTTGTAAAAAATCAATATTACATCAACGACATTACTCTTACAGAGCCAAGAGTTATTTTACAAAACCTAGAAGGATTAAGACCGCCAAAACTTAAAAAAATCACACCTTATTATGACGGGAAAGAAATGTATTTCAATCCTGGCGGCATTGGTATCAAAGTAAAAAATATTCAAATCAACAATGGCTCATTATTTATAGAAGGCAATACCAACCAGGCAAGAAAAGGATTTGATGAAGCGCATATAGAGTTGTTCCACTTAAACGGCTCACTTAGTTCGCTTGAAATGAATAAAGACACTATTTCAGCAAAAGCAAAAATTAAAGTAAAAGACCGAAGTGGTTTTGAGTTAAAGAAATTAGCTGCAGATATTAAGTTTACACCACAAATAATGGAATTCCGCAATCTCGATTTGCAAACCAACAAAAGCAAATTGGGCAACTATTATGCAATGCGGTACAAAGATTTCAATAAAGACTTTGCAGACTATATTAATAAAGTTTCTATGGTTACCAAGTTTAATAATGGAATCATACATAGTGATGATATAGCTTATTTTGCACCAGAATTAAAGGGATGGAACAAACATATCAATATAGGTGGGAATTTTGAAGGAACAGTATCCGCGTTTACTGTTTCTGCGCTTAATGCAAGTATTGGGGCTAATACTCAATTAACTGGCAACCTGATAATGAAAGGATTACCAGATATAAATACTACTCAAATTAAACTGAACAACGGTACATTATTAACCAATGCTTACGATTTGGGAATATTTGTTCCAGCATTAAAAGGCGTAACTAATCCAAATTTAAGTGCATTAGGAAATATCACCTACAGAGGTAATTTCAATGGAACCATTCAAAACTTTAATACTACTGGCGTATTCTCTACAAAATTGGGAGGTGTTCAAACCAATATTAGCTTGAAGTTGCCATTGGTAGGCGAACCTTCGTTTGATGGATTTTTAAGTACAAAGCGTTTCCATTTGGGTAAATTTCTACAAATTGATTCATTGGGTCTAATCAATTTCAGTGGAAAATTAACGGGAACTAGTTTCAATATTGATAAGCTCAAAACAACATTTGACGGCACAGTACATTCTGTGAATTATAATAATTACACCTATACCAATATTATTGCAAATGGAACAATACAGAAAAAATCATTTAATGGAGAATTAGAAATTGACGATCCTAATTTAGGCTTTACCAGCAATGTGGAAGTAGATTTTAGTAAGGAGCTCCCTTTGTTTAATATAGTAGGTGACTTATCTAAAGCAGATTTGTTTGCGCTTAATCTCATTAAAAATGAAATAAAAGTTGCAGGCTTATTAGATGTAAACTTTACTGGTAAAAATATTGACCAGTTTATTGGATCTGCAAAATTATTAAATGCCAGTATTCAAAACCCGAATACCAGCATACAATTTGACTCATTAAATTTAGTATCGAGTTATTCAGACTCAATAAAAACACTTCATGTAGGAAGTAATGATTTCAACGCAAGTATTATTGGGAAATTCAATATTGCAGAGTTGCCCTCTAGCTTTCAAGCATTCTTACACAATTATTATCCTGCATATGTACAGTCGCCTAAAACAACTCCTAAAAACCAACAGTTTAATTTCACTTTTAACAGCTTCTATATAGAGCCCTATTTTAAAATATTTACTAATAAAATAAGTGGCTTTAATGATGTGAACATTAATGGCTCAATAGATACTAAAAATATTGCTTTAGGGGTAAATGCATATGTTCCATATGGCAAGTACGATCAATATGCAACTACCGGCTTTCAATTAGAAGGAAAGGGTAATTTTGACTCTTTAAGTGTAACAACCAATATCAAAAATGTTGAAATTGGAGATAGTTTAAATTTACCTAATTCGGTCATTAATATCACTTCAGCAAATGACCATTCTATTGTCTCTATCAATACCAAAGCCAATAGCACTTTAGATGATGCCTCCCTTCTGGCAGATGTTTATACACTCGAAGACGGGGTTAGAATAATGTTCAGGCCTTCTAGTTTTGTTTTAAACGAAAAACGCTGGACTATTGAAGAAAAGGGGGAATTAATTATTCGAAAACATTTATTAAGTGCTAATAATGTACAGTTTTCGCAGGGTGGTTTTCAAGAAATTAAAATTGAAACAGAAG
>JBKBWE010000208.1:0-5222 GCA_046289145.1 Sediminibacterium sp. | reverse complement strand
CGTTTACAATAAATATTCACTAATCGGACAGACCGAACTTTACTACGGACTTTTTATTGGCGTAGCAATGATTTTGGGCAGTTGGACAGGAAAGAAAATAATTGAGAAATTGAGCCGAGAGAAATTTATTTTGCTCGTTGAAATTTTGCTCATAATATCAGGACTTCAACTAATTTGGACATCAATATGACAGCGGACAATATTACTTTAGCATTTCTACTATTTTTAACTATTGCAACACTTTATTCATCGGTTGGACACGCAGGTGCTTCGGGTTATCTTGCTGTTATGGCTTTATTATCCTTTGCTCCTGAGACAATCAAACCGACTTCTCTTGTTCTAAATATTATTGTGGCGACCATTGCTTCAGTGAAATTTATTCGAGCAGACTGCTTTGACAGAAAAATATTTTTTGCTTTCATTATTACTTCAATACCCTTAGCATTTATTGGTGGTTACATTACAATTAGTCCCAAGTATTTCAAGTTAATCGCAGGTATTTTTTTAGTGCTTTCTGCCCTACTTTTAATCATAAAAACATACATAAAACCGACAAATACGACTCCCAAACCTATGTCAATAAAATATGGATTAATAATTGGTTCAATCATTGGACTTGTATCTGGACTGGTTGGCGTTGGCGGTGGAATTTTTCTCTCGCCAATAATTATTATGGCTAATTGGACAACCGTAAAAAACGCCTCTGGGATTGCCGCACTATTTATTCTTTGTAATTCATTAGCAGGTTTAGCTGGACACTTTACCGCACTAAATAAACTTGACCAAAATATAATTTATTGGGTTGTGGCTGTTGTCATTGGCGGACTGGTTGGTTCTTACCTTGGGACGATTAAGTTTAATAATAAAGTTATTATCACTTGTTTATTCCTTGTGCTTTTGACAGCAGGACTGAAATTCATTTTTGTAGATTTTGCAAAATAGTAACGCAATGACAAGGGACGAAAAAGAACAACGAAGGCATAACACGGGTTTGGCAAAAGTGGCGGTTCTGTGCTTCGTATGACAATTTTTCGTATAATTGAAGTGCGGTTCTTCGTATGAACTTTTGTGCTAAAAATCGCCACCTTCGCCAAGCCCGAAACCGTTATGTGCAACCATAACCTAAATGCTGAATAAACTTAGTTTAAATGTTATTAATAAATCTCAAGCACAATGCAAGATAAATTATTTGAATTCTTATATAAACACATTTCTCTTACAGATGAGGAAATTAAAGCACTACTCTCTTTAAACCTATTTCACACATTTAAAAAGGGAGAAGTTCTGTTACAAGAAGGACAAAGAACAATGAATAACTTTTTCGTTTTGAAAGGATGTATTCGGGTTTATTACATTATAGACGGAGAAGAAAAAACAACGGCATTTTATACAGAAATGGAAGGATTTACGCCTCATTGTGTTATTAGTAATGCTCCTTCTGAATATAATGTTAACACCGTTGAGGATGCCGTCCTTTTAATTTCAAACCCTGAAATGGAAAAGGAAATAAACAATAAATTCCCAAAGTTTGAAAAACTATGCAAAAACTTGTCTGAAGAACTTTTAGTCAAACAACGATTAGACTTTGATGAGTTTAAAACTTCTTCCCCTGAACAACGCTATTTAAACCTATTAAAAAAAAGACCCGACCTTTTACAACGTGTTCCGCAACATCAATTAGCAAGTTATTTGGGCATTAAACCCCAATCATTAAGCCGATTAAGAGCACGGATTTCAGATAAAAAAATTAACTGAAATTCATTTCTTAACTTAAGTGAACGAACAGTAGCTTCTACCTCATCTACTTTTGCAGTATCAATTAACATCAAAAAAAGATATGCAAAAGAAATTCTTATCGTTTGGAATTGCCATAGCATTGGCATGCAATTTACAAGTAAGGGCACAATACACTGAACAAGATACCACTTACAAAAAGTGGTTTATGGGAACCTCCTTATTTGTTCTATTTGGAAATTTAGACACCAAAAACCCACCAAATTTTGTTCAACTTGATTTTGGCTATCGCCTTACAGGGAAAGATGTCGTAAGACTTTCTCCTAAAACCTGGAAATATGCCTGGCCAAATGGTATTCACCCATTTTTGAATGATGCGTATGGAAAGCCTGAAGAAAAATTCCCGGGTTATGTTCGTGAGTTTGGTGTAACCGCATCGTATCAACGGTTTTTATGGAAAGGCTTGTATGCCCAATTGGACGTGATGCCTACTTGGCAAATTTTTGTCAATGATAATAGCAATAAAATAAAGGACGGTTTTCAGATTTTTAATTCATACCGTTTTGGTTACCACATAAAACTTTTTAAAGACAAATTTTTCTTCCAACCTTCAATATGTATGACCCACCGTGCCTATCATACAGAATTGCCAGATGGTTTTAAGCAGTTAGACGATAAGTGGTCAAAATTTGTTTTTCCTGAACCTGGTCTGAATATTGGGTATAATTTCTAACGAAATTCATCATGCGAGCAGTTATTTATACCCAATATGGCCCACCTGAGGTTCTGCAAATCCAAGAAGTTGAAAAACCCGTACCTAAGGACCATGAAATTCTTGTGAAAATTGTTGCTACTACAGTGAATTCTGGAGATGTAAGAGTAAGAAGTCTTGATGTAAAAGGTTGGTTGAAAATATTTATGAGATTGGCATTAGGAATTTCCAAACCTCGAAAAAGCATCTTAGGTACTACATTTTCAGGCGATGTCGAGAGCATCGGCAACAAGGTTACTAAATTCAGAATTGGAGACAAAGTATTTGGTATGACGGGGTTTCAGTTTGGTACTCATGCAGAGTACGTAGTGGTAAATGAAAAAAGCCATGTTTTGCCGATACCTGAAAATGCCAGCTTTGAAGAAGCGGCTGCTATTGTTTTTGGTGGACAAACTGCCATATATTTTTTACATAAAGCCAAAATTGAACAAAGGCAAAAACCCAAAGTGATGATCTTGGGAGCAACAGGTTCAGTAGGTGCTGCTGCAATCCAAATAGCAAAATACTTTAAGGCTGATATTACTGCCATTTGCAGCTCGCGAGGCGAAGAACTGATTAAAGAGTTGGGAGTTGACAGGATATTGCTGTATGACAAAGAAGACATTTTTGAATGTAAAGAAAATTTTGATATTATATTTGATGCTGTAGGTAAATACAATAAAAACCTATGTATGGGCTTTCTGAATAAAGGTGGAGTTTTTGTTTCAGTAAAAAATGGCTATGCGGCAGAAAGGTTACAACAATTACAACTCTTAAAACAACTTTTTGAGCAAGGACATCTCAGAGCAGTTATTGATAAAACATATTCCATCAACGCTGTTGTAGAAGCACATAGGTATGTGGATACCGGAAGAAAAAAAGGTAATGTTGTCTTGAGATGTTAAAATCAAGATTTAATCTTCCAGACAATTACTATGAGTTGAAAGATAATCTGACAAATATCTGGTGAGCATTCTCTTTCCTAAACCCTCTTAAGCAACCACATGGAGGGTTTGGGAAAGGGAATGCGAATTGTAAGATATTGTCACTTCCTAAATCAACCAAATTGTAAGATCATATTCTGGCTATTACACTTGAGAGTTGCCGAACAGTTTTAAATGATTCAAAAAATGGATTTCGTCTCAACGCTGTGTTTGGTACTTTTGGCAGGAATTGTTTATCCCATGTCCATTTTAATGTCATACAAAAAAGTATATGAAAATATCCTAAGAGATGATAAATATCGCCTGTCAGATTACAAACACACATTATTATTATTTTGGATACAGACTTTTTTTATTCTAATCAATTATGTTGCTTTCAAAACACCAATAATAAATTTCTACCCAAAATTTACATCATTAAATTTATGGTTGATAGTTCTAATTGTAGGTTTTGCTATTGTTCAGCACAGATTAACATACAAGGTGAAAAATCATCAAGTTAACAACTTAAAGGAACACCTTAAAGACATTTATTACTATCTGCCCAAAACTCGTAAAGAATTACAATGGTTTATCTTTCTATCTGTTAGTGCAGGATTTTGTGAAGAAATTATATTTCGTGTTTTCTTATTTGAATTCTTAAAATCTTATTCAAGTATAATATTTTCTTTCATTACTACAAATCTAATTTTTGCCATCACACACATTGGAAGTGGAATAAAAAATACAGTTAGCTCATTTATCTTAGGATTACTTTTTCAAATAATCATTTATTTGACAGAGAATATATGGGCAGCCATTCTTTTACATATTATCATTGATATAAATATTGGTATTTTAGGTTATAAAATAAATCAATCAGGAAAACTAAATAATCAAGAGTTACATGAATAAAATATTTTGCATAGGACTAGTTCTTACCTTAATAAACTTTTTGACAAGTTGCAATGGACAGACAAGACAAACGCCTAACGAATCGAAACAAGCCAAACAAGTTGGTGGTGATTGCGAGGGCTGCGAGTTAATGTATGTTGGAATGCCCAAAACTATTTCAAGTGAACATACAAGTATTGGTTGGACAGAGGGAAAGCAAAAATTAATATTGACAGGCAAAGTCTTTCACGTTGACGGCAAAACACCTGCTTCTGATGTTGTTATCTATTATTGGCATACAGACGATAACGGTTTATATTCGTCAGATAACCAAACACCTAAACAAGCAAAAGAACACGGTAAATTGCGTGGTTGGGTAAAGTCAGACAAGAGTGGCAACTATACTATTAAGACAAGCAGACCCGCTGCTTATCCGAATGATAATATTCCGCAACACATTCACTTGTCCATAAAAGAACCAAACATCAACGAATATTATGCTGACCTTTATTTTGATGATGACCCATTGTATCTAAACCATAAGAAAAAATATGGCAAACTTGACAGAGCAGGAACAGAAATACTAAGAATTGTTTTAGACAGTAATATTCAAATCGCAGAACACAATATTACATTAGGGTTGAATATTCCCAACTATCCGGTAAAAAAGAAAGCGGATATTCAATCGGGATTAAATATTGGTGAAGACCAGCCTTCATTTATGCCATTTCACGCCTTTGGACCCGACAAAGGAACAAGGACTTGTCCAGTTTGTAAATATGGACGCTATCACGGAATTGTATATTTTGTTGGTGATAATCCAAATTGGGACGAAATCAAAAAATGGCTTAGACAATTAGACAACGAAAGTGTAATAAGAGAAAAATACCTTAAAGCATACTTTGTTTATGGAAATTCAA
>JBKBWE010000207.1:0-5247 GCA_046289145.1 Sediminibacterium sp. | reverse complement strand
GCATGAATAGCTTTTTCCATTAAATACATTTTACCATCAAATTCTCTTACTTCTTTTCCAATGGCAATTTCTGTTCCATAACCGGCAGGGGTAAAATAAGCTGGGATACCCATTGCAGCCATTTGAATTCCTGTAGCTAAAGTGCCTTGAGGAACTAAGTCTACTTCTAATTCACCACTTAATAATTGTTTTTCAAATAAGGCGTTCTCTCCTACATAACTGCTAATCATTTTCTTAATTTGTTTGGTTTGAAGCAATAAACCCAAACCAAAATCGTCAACGCCTGCATTATTAGAAATGCAAGTTAAATCACGAATATTGTGTTTAACCAATGCTGCAATACAATTTTCAGGAATTCCATTTAAACCGAATCCTCCTAACATAATTGTTGCGCCATCTTTAATATCCCTTGTTGCTTCTAAAGCATCATTAAATACCTTATTCATTATTTAGTAGGTTGTGTTTTTTGTATAAGCAACGCTCTTTGTCTTGTAGAAATAGCTTCCATTGAATCTATTAAAACTTTGTATTGTTCTGGATGAGCTGTGTAGTAAGCATAGCTATCGTAAAACTTTTTCCTTTCAATACCATAACTACGAAAAACCTGATCGTATAATCGAATATTTTCTTTCGCCAGCTTATTCAATGAATCCTTAGCAGTGATTCGGATAAAGTACTCATCTACTTTCATCAAATCCCACATTATTTTAGACATATCATCTATTGGAACTACCTGCTTAGGCATTTTTTCACCAGCACAAGCAATGGCCAACACAAATAAAATTAAACCAATACTTTTTCTCACTTTAATTCCTCTTTATACTTATTTGCATTCGGTATATCTAATAAAGATAAAATTTCTATTGCTTTAGCTTTTTCTTCGAAAGTTCCTTTCTTAAATATCCCAATCAATTCATTCACTTTGCCTTGCATGAAAAATTGAAGAATCATTGTATTGGGATTCTCTTTATTAAATGCGCTTAATTGAATTAATGCCTGTAAAATATTGGCCCTAGCTTCATTTTCATTCTCAATCAATTTATCTAATCCTGACCTATAATAAGTATGAAATACATCATGAATAATATTGAATTTAGAATTAATTAAATTCTCATTTAACCAATACCTATTTCTCAATCCATCAAACACTCTCCAGCCTGCAATGCGTTGTCCTTCCGGAGCATTGTTTACAATATTCTGCGCTTTTCTAAAATAGGGTTCCCCTGTTTTAGGAGAAAAAGAATCGTAATCCAATCCTATAATCATATATGCATAGTATGCTAAAACAGCTGTTAAATTAGCTACAGCGGCATCTGTTCCTTGTACTCTGTTTTCGTTAAATTCTACCGGCTGAAACTCAACATATTTAAATAATAGTTCAGGATCAATAAAATTAACCAAAGCTGCTTGATAAGAGGCATTGAATACGGGTCTTGCTGCTTGTACTGTTAAAGAAGCTTTATAAATATTGGGCTCAACAGCAGATTCAATATTTACGATGAAGCTGCATTCAATTTTTTCATTTTCTCTAAATACATCCGCTGTCCACTTTCTGTTATTCATGAAATTATTTAGTTGGGTTTGCAGCGTAGTAAATATTTTTCTATCTACTGTTGTTGCAACCCGTCCTGCCATTACGGTAACTTTTGCTTTTAGTTCTTGGGCGTTTACAGATGTATTCAATATTGAAACAACTACAACAATCAATAAAAACAAGTGCTTACGCATAATCAAAGTTAATTTGAACAGAAACTAAAAGTAACAAAAAACGACAGTATTATACTGTCGTTTAAATCATTTTAGAAAGAATTGGCTTATCTAAATAAGTCGGTATCAATATTTCTTCTATGGTACACTTTACCTTCCATGAACTCAGTTGTTGCTAGAATTGCAGGGTTTGGCATTTTCTCGTACGCACGGGAAATTTCAATTTGCTCCTTATTCTCATGAATTTCTTCTAAGCTATCAGTATGGCTTGCAAACTCTTCTAGCTTATTATGTAATTCTTCGCGTAGGGAAATGTTGATCTGATTGGCTCTTCTTGCAATAATTGCAATTGATTCGTACAGATTACCTGTTTTCTCTTTTATGGAGATTAGGCTTTTGGTTTCTACCACACTAGCGGTGTTGGCACTCATTTGCCTTCTTAATTTACTCATTTTTTCCCGTTTTTTTAAGTATGTTAAGGGTTTGTGTTTTATACTTACTAACTTCTTCTAAAAATTTACTATCAGTGAATCGGTCCGCAAATTCATTGCATTCGGCAATCACTTTTTCGTAGCGCTCTTTTTGTTTTTCCTCGTAACTCATTTCAGCATACTTAAAGTAAGACTTAATCATGAGTGCCTTGTATTCATCAGACTTTTTAGAATCTGGAAAATTATCCGCTACATTGCTAAATGCAATTGCAGCTGCTTTATAAAATCCTAGATTATAATATAACTCTGCACTTAAAAATTCTTTCCTTTCTAATTTCTCTCTGCACAAATCTATAATATCTGTTGCTTCTTTAACTCTATTAGAAGTAGGGTGAGTGCTGATAAATGCCTGCATTAAACCCATCGTTTTGGTAGTATTAGTTTGATCTAATTCTACTTTAGGAGATTGTTTAAAATAGCAGTAAGCCCGCATGTATTCGCAGTCTTGACTTTTGGTACTTGCAGGAAAGTTTTCTACAAAGCTTTTAAACATATTTTCCGCATTCAGGTAATCCTTTATGTAGTAATAAGAATACGCGTATTTGTAATACAAGTCTTCGTATCGCTGGGTACCTTTTAAATACGGAAATATATCTTCAAAGAGCCTTAATGCTTCCTGGTATTTTTTGTTTGCATAGTACTGCTCGGCCATTTTGTACTTATACTCATAATCCTTGCTCTTCATTATTTTAGCAAACTTTGTAGTGCAAGACGAAGCCAAGAAAACGGTCAACAATAAAATAGTTACAATTCTACCCATAGAAGTTGGCGAAATTACGTATAAAATAGCAATTTAAGAAGGGTTTTTATCAAGTTAATGGTACAGGGCGTTAATTAATAGCTAAAAAGGCCGTCCAGCGTTTTACAACCGGACAGCCTTTTCTATTACAACTTCAGGTGATATTACTTGGTATCACCCTCTCCTTCCTGCAATTTAGCCTTGATTTCAGCAAGAGCACCTAAATCTCCAAGGGTAGCTTTTTCAACCTTAGCTTGGATATTTTTTACTGCTTTCTTGGTGTTATCAGATTCAGCTTTCGCTTCTTTCTTCGCTGCTTCTTTTTCTTCAGCAATATGCTGCTCCCAAATACGAGCGTGGCTTAAAACAATGCGCTTCTCGTTGCGATCAAACTCAATTACAACAAATTGTGCAGTTTCATCAGCTTTAACCTGAGTACCATCTTCTTTGTTTAAATGACGGTTAGGTGCAAAACCTTCTAAACCATACTGTAATTGAACCAATGCGCCTTTATCATCCTTACGGGTAACGGTACCTTCA
The DNA here is from genome assembly GCA_046289145.1 of Sediminibacterium sp. Classification (GTDB taxonomy): domain Bacteria; phylum Bacteroidota; class Bacteroidia; order Chitinophagales; family Chitinophagaceae; genus Sediminibacterium. The sequence continues at coordinate 1,770 of JBKBWE010000207.1, read as the reverse complement.
TGGATAGATCCGATAGCAAATGTTTCTTCTAAAGAATTCCAAGGATCTTCTTCCAATTGTTTGTGACCTAACTGAAGTTTGCGGTTTTCTTTATCAATGCTTAAAATGATAATATCAATCTGATCAGCAACTTTAGTGTAATCAGTTGGGTGATTGAAACGCTTCAACCAGCTTAAGTCGCTAATATGAATCATTCCACCAATTCCTGGCTCAAGTTCAACAAATACGCCATAAGGAGTAATGTTTTTAACTAGACCCTTGTGTTTGCTGTTTTCAGGGAATTTATTTTCAATAGTATTCCAAGGATCCTGAGTCATTTGCTTAATGCTCAAGCTCATTTTACGAGCATCTTTATCTAGAGTAACCACTTTTGCTTCATGCTCATCTCCTAGTTTAAAGAATTCTTTTGCATTAATTGGTGTATTGGCCCAAGTGATTTCAGATACGTGCACTAAACCTTCAACACCTGGTTGAATTTCTAAGAATGCACCATAATCTTCAATATTTACTACTTTACCTTTTACTACAGAACCTTCAGCCAATCCTTCTGGTAATACATCCCATGGATGTGGAGTTAATTGTTTTAGACCAAGGCTGATACGCTTTTTGTCATCATCAAAGTCTAATACAACCACTTGTAATTTCTGATCCATCTTAACCACTTCACTTGGGTGAGAAATTCTACCCCAAGAAATATCGGTGATATACAATAAACCATCTAAACCACCTAAGTCCATGAATGCACCAAAGTCGGTAATGTTTTTAACGATACCTTCTAGTACTTGACCCTTCTCTAACTTACTCATGATTTCTGCACGTTGTGCTTCAATATCACTTTCAATTAAGGCTTTATGAGATACAACTGCGTTCTTAATAGTTTCGTTAATCTTCACTACTTTAAACTCCATTGTTTTACCAACAAACTGATCATAATCAGTTACAGGCTTCACATCAATTTGAGATCCTGGTAAGAATGTTTCCATACCAAATACATCTACAATCAATCCACCCTTGGTTTTGCTGGTAACAGTTCCTGTTACAACTTCTCCAGTTTTATGAACTTCCACAATTCTTTCCCAAGCACGGTAAATACGAGCAGACTTGCGGCTTAAGTGAAGATTACCAGAACGGTCTTCTTTTTCTACCACCATTACTTCTACTTCATCACCTACAGCCAATCCTGGCAAATCACGGAATTCATTTAAAGAAACCAAACCATCACTCTTAAATCCAATGTTTACAACAACATCAGTTTTAGTTAAGGCAACAACGCTACCGTTGATGATTTCGCCATCTTCAATTTGAATGAAAGTGTTGTCGTACACTTTATCATACTTTACACGCTCAGATTCAGCATAGTGACTAACATTTCTTTTGTCAATACTCCAATCAAAATCGTCGTGAGCGGTAACTACTTCAGGTGCATTTGTTGTCGCAGTAGGAACAGTAACGGCTTCTTCTGAAGCGGCAACGTTCTCCTGAGCATCTGCGTTTAGTTGTTTGTTAAATAAATTCATACAATAACCCGATGGTTTTAATCGGGGTGCAAAGCTAATCAATCTTCTGAAAATTAAACCTATAAAAGCCCTAAAATACTTGTGAACTATTGCATTTTTATCAATTTTTCACTACATTAGTACTCCAATGACCATTTTCTTATGAAAATCAAACCGCTATTCCTGCTATTAGGGTGTATGCTCGGTGTTTCATCCTATGCACAATCTTACGACCCAAGGGTCGAAAAAGCCATGCGAGCCCAGAAAAAAGCTA
>JBKBWE010000206.1:0-5332 GCA_046289145.1 Sediminibacterium sp. | reverse complement strand
CGTAACCGAAGGGAAATGGCAGAAAGTATTAATCAGTGCTGGAAGTACACAAGAGCATTGTATTGCAGGAGGTCAGTTTAAAACCACGGTTTATAATATAAAGAGTTTTGGTGAAAACCGTATTGATGCAACGCTGAATAAATTTAAAAATGAACCAAAGTCACTTGCTTGCATGGCATTGTATGATCCAGTTGGTATTACAAGGAAGTTAAATTCATTACGTAATTCTGAATTTAAAAGTGTGATGGAGTATTTAGCAAAGAAAGTAGGAGCTTTTACAAATGAGCACCGTTTACATAGTTCTCAGTGTATAGATAGTATTAAAATTTGTTTGGAAAATAGATTATTAAGTGAGAAAAATCAATTAAGTGCTCAGCTAACCAAAGATGCAATTCTACGTTCTCTAATGAATGAATTGCCAAAAAACTTAACAGATGCTGATGATATTAATTATGAGTTAGAAAAAATATATAAAAGAAAGTCAAAAGAAGAACAAGAAAGATTATTGCGTGAAACTCAAAAGAAGCAGGACCCAACTAAAGGTATCTTTAATCAAGATATGGGAACCTTAAGTAAAGATCAAGGTAAGAAAATCTGGAATGAGAAATATAAAATAAATCTAGATGTGGATGCAAAATCAAAATTTGATACGACTGTAAATGAGTTAATCGAGAAAGGGCTGAAAGGGGCAAGAGCCGTTGCTGATGATCATATTAAATGGTTGTTGTCTAAAGCTGTGATCAATGCGCTGCACGCATATGATGATCAAGTGCAAGTTCCATATGGGAATGTTTTCTATGTTCATGCCATGGATATGATTAATGGGATGAGTGGGGTGCCAAGTGGACAAGCATTACTTGAAACTTGGTTAGGTGTAGAAAAAATTGCCAAAGAAAATATTTACATGAGGGCAATTTGTTATAACCAAGAAAGTTTGAAAAATAAATATAATACAGCTGCACCAAGTATTATCGATATTTCTTGGGATGACGGACAAAATGCGACCAAAACTGTAATAGCGGCATTTGTTGCCGCAGATAAAGCTTGGCAAGAATGGGCGGCAGATAAAACCAATAACGGTTATATGTTACATGGACAAAAATTTAGCCTGTTAAAAACGTTCTACTGGATGTCTGAACTGACTCAAAGTGCAGTGAAGTGGAGTATGAAATATACGCCAGGCTCAGAATTTGCAAAAAAACTTGGGCGCTTAACGTTTTATACCTTTGCTCATAGTGGGGCATTGGTTGAGCATGTTGCAAAGAACTCGCTGTATTATCTTATTCCAGTTCAAACTTTAACGGGTAGGATTAAACTGACACCTGAAATGGTGCAGAACAACTGGAAAAAGTACTCTTCAGCCGCGACTAACCCAAGTAAAGCAGCAAAACAAATCGATCAGATTATTGCGAATAGTTCACCAAGTGCAGGTTTGCGTGTATCTGGTGTGGTTGCAATATTTGAGTTAATTAACTTTGGAACACAGGTTTCTAAATTTAATAATGATCCATCGGTAGATAATGCACTGTCGTATATGTCGGGTATGATGGCGACAACTGCTGCAATTTTGGAAGTCGGTAGCAGTTCGATGGAGAAGTTTTCATTTGCAGAACGTGCCGCTTATATTGCTAAGTGTGGTGCATTATTTGCTATTGCAGGGGCTGTCTTTTCTGTAATAATTGATTTTAAAGGGCTTTCTAAAGCATTTGATGAGAATAATAAATATGCCTTCGCTTTAAGCCTTTTTAAAACGGCTAATTCCTTTGCTACATTAGTGGTTGGTTTTAGCGCATTTCTTAATTTACCAATAATGAAGAATACAGCTTTATATAATACAGTTGAGCGTTATGGCCTTGGGCGAGCATTACTAGGTATACGTGTAATTAGGGTTGGTGCAATGTTAAGCTTGGCTGGAATTGCACTTGTTGTCTTAGAGATTTATTTAAAAAATTATGTATTGGACAATGCGATGCAAGACTGGTGTCAGAAGTGTGCATTCCGATTAAAAACGAGTGCTGAAAGTCCCTTTAAAGATATTAAAGAAGAAGAAAAAGAGTTTAATAGTGCGGTGGTGAGTGTCTAAATGAAACATTTAAAGTTGAATCTAAAACTGGTAGAAGGCCCGATCCAATCTTTAGAAAAAGCCAAGTCCAAAATACCCGTAAATCAAAATGTGGGAGGAATCGCAACTGGCACCGCTTTTGCTGGTGTACTGGCTGAAAGTAGTTCGTTACTTACCAGTGCTCCTATACTAGTGATGGCAGGTAAAGCTAAAGATGGCATCACGTTTACGGGGAAAATAGAAGGACATTCTTTACTAGGGCAATTTACGACGGCTCGTTTTAAAGAAAATGATGAACTGATCGCTGTAATTAATGACAAGCCTGTAGATGGACGTTATCAAGTCTATGCCATTATTGATCCTAAATCTGGTTTGCTTTATATGATTTATGAAATGGGACGTTCAGTAAAAATGGGCTATAAGGCTATTATGATGCAAACTTATTACTTCACCTTAATTACATGGGGAGTAATAGCAATTTTAATGCTACTGTTTTATATACTTAAGTTTTCTTATTCTTGGGATTCTTTTTTACGTCTAATTATATGGACATTTTGGGGGATTTTTGGAGTAGGTGCCTTAATGGGATTTGTAAACTATTTTGGCTATAAGAAGTCATATGAAAATTTTGGAACATTATCAGAGCAAATATTTGAAAAGCTAGGTTTTGAACACCCCAAAGAGCAGGATTTTTATAATGAATTTTTAACGGATGACGGTGTTCAGATTAGTGTAATGAAATATCGTAATAAGTTAAAAGGTCAAGACCCTTATCCAGAAGATTATTTTGATAAGAAAAAAGTTAATGAATGATGACTGGTCTACAATTAAACCTAAAACTGGTAGAAGGCCCGATCCATTCTTTAGAAAAAGCCAAGTCCAAAATACCTGTAAATCAAAATGTGGGTGGAATTGCCGCTGGGACTACTTTTGCTGGTGTGCTGGCTGAAAGTAGTTCGTTACTTACCAGTGCTCCTATACTAGTGATGGCAGGTAAAGCTAAAGATGGCATCACGTTTACAGGGGAAATAGAAGGACATTCTTTACTGGGGCAATTTACAACGGCTCGTTTTAAAGAAAATGATGAACTGATCGCTGTAATTAATGAAAAACCTGTAGATGGACGTTATCAGGTCTATGCCATTCTGGATCCTAAATCAGGCTTATTGTATATGATCTATGAAATGGGTCGTTCAGTAAAAATGGGTTATAAAGCTATTATAAAGCAGGTATTCTATTTTTCTTTAACTTCATGGGTTGTTATTTCTTTTCTGTTGGTGCTGTTTTATTTATTTGATTTTTCATATAACTCGAATACTTTCTTTAATTTAATTTCTTCGATTTTAATAATGTTGGTTATGTCAATTGTTTTTTCTAGTTTTATTAACTATTTTGGGTTTCGTAAATCCTATGAAAATTTTGGAACATTATCAGAGCAAATATTTGAAAAGCTAGGTTTTGAACACCCCAAAGAGCAGGATTTTTATAATGAATTTTTAACTGATGATGGTGTTCAGATTAGTGTAATGAAATATCGTAATAAGTTAAAAGGCCCAGACCCTTATCCAGAAGATTATTTTGATAAGAAAAAAGTTAGTGAATGATGACTGGTCTACAATTAAACCTAAAACTGGTAGAAGGCCCAATCCATTCTTTAGAAAAAGCCAAATCCAAAATACCCGTAAATCAAAATGTGGGTGGAATTGCTGCTGGGACTGCTTTTGCAGGTGTGCTGGCTGAAAGTAGTTCGTTGCTTACCAGTGCTCCTATTTTGGTGATGGCAGGTAAAGCTAAAGATGGCATCACGTTTACTGGGGAAATAGAAGGACATTCTTTACTGGGGCAATTTACAACGGCTCGTTTTAAAGAAAATGATGAACTGATAGCTATAATTAATGACAAGCCTGTAGATGGACGTTATCAGGTCTATGCCATTCTTGATCCTAAATCAGGCTTATTGTATATGATCTATGAAATGGGGCGTTCAGTAAAAAAAGGCTATAAAGCGATTATTATGCAAACCTATTATTTTACTTTAATTTGTTGGGGTGGGATGTCAATAATGCTTTTACTTTTTTATATCTTTGATTTTAATTATTCTTGGGATTCTTTTCTATATTTAATAATGTGGATACTTATAAGTATTTTTATCTGTATTCCATTGATGGCTTTTGTAAATTATTTTGGTTATAGGAAATCATATGAAAATTTTGGAAATTTATCAGAGCAAATATTTGAAAAACTAGGTTTTGATGATCCTAAAGAGCAGGATTTTTATAATGATTATTTAATTAATGATGGAATCAACATCAGTGTTATGGATTATAGAAAAAATTTAAAAGGTCAAGATCCTTATCCAGAAGAGTATTTTGATAAAAAAAGTGCGGTTGAAACTTTGAATTAAGCGTTGAGAAGACTTTTTACACAATGTTATTGACTACAATACTTATTCCAGCATGGCTTTTCATGTATGAATTGAATGCTTTTACCAAGCTTTAATATGCCATGTTGGACTAAATTTAGATTAAAGTTTAGCTTAATACCAAATTCATCTTGCTCCAAAAGTTATTCCATAGACTTAAATATTCAGTTTGAAGTTGCTGGAAATACAGAGCCTGTTCAGGTTTATAGCATTGTGTGAATAGCACCCAAATATCGTCTTCATGATTGTCATCGTTAGCAAGGGTCGTATCACATGTTTCTGCAAGGCCATGACATGCATAGTAGCCTTGGGTAAATAAAGGATCATAGGCTGCGAGATTAGTTCTGAGTGCTTCACTAAACTTAATCACTTGTAGTTCGGTGCAAGCCAAAATGAGCAGCAAGTCTGCATAAGAATGAATATGTTCTTGAATAAATTTTGCGATTGCAAATGCTTCAGGCTCGGTCTGTTTTTGATCGGTGACATTGAGTTCAAGTTGCTGCATCAGTTGAAGGAAATAGACCAAATGCGATTTAGAGGGTGAGCTTTTCTCAAGTTGGTGGGTATTAAAACCCAATTCATCTAGAAGATTTAGCGACAACAAATAACGTGCATATATCTTGGCTGCAATGCGGTCTTGCTCCACGATATTACTGTCGTGCTCAAGTTGCAGCGCTTGATACATAACCATACTCAAAGCATCAGTGAAAATTTTAACAATGGCTGTAAAATAATTCAGATGAATAAATTTCAGCTGTTCAAGGCTCAGTTGGCATTGATGCAGCCGTGTCAGTATCGGATGTTGAAATAAAACATGTTCGGTTGTCATTTGCTTTAAATGGCTGATC
>JBKBWE010000205.1:0-5354 GCA_046289145.1 Sediminibacterium sp. | reverse complement strand
CCATTCGCAAATATGACATTGACTCCAGATGCTTATCAATCGGGAACAGATGGAGCAGATTTTTATTTCTTTGTTTTAGAGCGAGATGCACAAAGGCAACTATACGGTTCTTATTTTGGTCAAACAGGTGGATTTGCTGATCACGTAGATGGTGGTACGAGTAGATTCGACCCGAATGGCACTATCTATCAATCTATTTGCTCATGCAGAAGAACAGGGGATCCAAGTAGACCCATCGTTGGTTCAGGAGGAGCATGGTCTACTACCAATAGAAGTAATTCTTGTAATTTATTAGCCATCAAAATTGCTTTTAATTTAGCTGGTGTTGGCGGGGGGATTAAAACCGCTATCAATGGTGTAGCGCGTGATACTTCGGGATGTGTACCCCTTACTGTTGTTTTTTCTGATACACTAGAATTAGCTAAAACCTATCGGTGGGATTTCAATGATGGTTCACCAGAAGTCACTACCAATAATCCTTCTGTTACCCATACATTTAATAATGTGGGATTGTATAATGTAAGATTGATTGCCATTGATTCTGCTTCATGTAATATCAGTGATACCTCTTATGTTAGAATGAGAGTGAGAGCAGACGAAGCTATTTTGGCATTTACTCCGAATAAATTATTGCCTTGCGAATCGTTAACTTATCGATTTGATAATAATTCTATTGCACCCAAACCCTTTGGTGCCAATGCTTTTCGTTGGGATTTTGGAGATGGTACCCGTCAAGTAGCTTCTTTTGGACCGGTTACCCATACTTATGCAACTGCAGGGTCTTATAATGTGCGATTAATTTTAATAGACACTAGTTTTTGTAATGAGTTTGATAGTGTAGGTGTTCAATTGCGTATATCTCCTTTAGTGAAAGCACAGTTTGAAACCCCCTCTTTAGGATGTGTTCCATATACAGCTGTATTTAATAATACTTCATTGGCGGGTAGAACATTCTTGTGGGATTTTGGCGATGGTACTACTTCTACACAAACTTCACCACAGCATTTATTTGCATCCGTTGGCACTTATACCATAAAATTAGTAGCTATCGATTCCTCTACTTGTAATATTTCAGACAGCACTGTATTTACGATTGCTGTAAGAGATAATCCTACTGCTGGTATTAGTTTTAGCCCTGATCCAACAGAAGCCAATACTCCTGTTACCTTTACCAATAGTAGCTTTGGGGCCAATCGATATAAATGGCTATTTGGAGATGGAGATACATTAAACACGCTAAGAAGTGATACCACTGTTCGTCATTTATACAACGCCAGTGGCACTTACAATGCTTGTGTAGTAGCATATAATGATGCAGGATGTGCAGATACCAGTTGTGTGCCAGTGCCTGTAACCATTGTCCCTGGCTTTAATGTGGCTAATGCATTTTCTCCCAATGGAGATGGCACTAATGATAAAATTTTTGTAAGAGGATTTGGGATTGTAAAAATGACTTGGAAAATTTACAATCGATGGGGCAAATTGGTATACATAGGTACCAGCCAATCTGAAGGATGGGATGGCAGGTACAATGGAAAATTACAACCACAAGAAGTATATCACTATACGCTTGAATTGGAGTTTAGTGATAAGGAAAGGGCAACTAAAAAAGGTGATATAACACTATTGAGATAATGATAAACAGAATATATATATATAGTCTCTTTATTATTGCATTGTTTGTGCAAAAACAGACTAGTGCACAAGCATTAAACTACTCGCAGTATTATAATGCTCCTTTGCTAACCAATCCAGCAAATACAGGCTTTAATCCAGATTACGATTATAGAGCAGGAATGAATTATAGAACCCAGTGGGCATCAGTTGGTACCCCTTATAAAACAATGGGGGTATGGGCCGATGCTAAATTATTTGCTAACCGTTTCGAAAATGGTTGGATGGGTATTGGAGGATCAATTATAAAAGATGTAGCAGGTGCAGGGCAACTCACTGCAACAGGTGCTGCCGTATCTATTGCTTGGCATCAAATGTTGGGATACAATAGTTTATTGAGTGCAGGTTTTAGTGCAGGGGTTACTACAAAAAGAGTTGATATGTCCAAATTAAATTTTGATAATCAATGGAACGGAAAATTCTTCGATATTTCTATTCCTACATTTGAACCCTTCGCATTCAGTCAAGTAGGTTATTTAGATTTGAATATGGGTTTGAACTATGCCTATTTTGCCTCTGAAAATTTTTATTTTAATGCAGGTGTTTCCATTATGCATTTGAATGGTCCTAAAGAAAGTTTTTTTTCACCTAGTATTAGTGATGCAAGGGTACCAATGCGGTATAATTTTTTCGCCAACGCTAGTTTGAAAATGGATAATTTGTGGATTCTAAATCCAAATATCTATTATAGCACTGTTATCAATAAAAATGAATTGGTAATGGGGATGAATGCGAATAGAAATATTAGTGGGGATGGCATGCAACAAATGATATTGGGCCTTTATTATAGAACTGGAGATGCCATTATTCCAATGGTTGGTTACCAAGTGAACGACTTGAAAATTACAGTAAACTATGATGCTACCATTTCTGGATTAAGTAATTTAAATGGATCCAGAGGGGCTTATGAGTTGTCTATCATTAAACAAGGAATATTCCCAAGTTCACAGGGCAGGTCGGTTAAATGTCCTACAGTGCGGTTTTAAGTGCCACAAACTTTATATATTGCGTATCTCAATTTGAATACGCATGAAATACCAGCCATTAGATCCAGCTATTTTTATCAACAATAGAAAAAGATTTGTTAGCAATATGCTGCCAAACAGCATTGCTATTTTTGTAAGTAATGATGAATGGCCCAATAATGGAGATGCACTGCATTCTTTCAAACAAAATAGTGATCTATATTGGTTAAGCGGTATTGTTCAAGAAGATTCCATGGTGGTACTTTTTCCTGACAATCCAGATCCCAAATTCAGGGAGGTATTGGTATTGGTTCGACCTAATGAGTTAAAAGAAAAATGGGATGGTAAAAGATTAAGGGCAGCTGAGGCAAAACTAATTTCTGGAATAGGAACAGTAGTTTGGTTAGATAGTTTAGACGCATTGTTACAAGGATGGATTCATTTAGCAGATACTATTTATTTAGACAGCAACGAAAATGATCGTAAAGCATCTACCATTCGGTCTAGAGAATATCGTTTTATTGATGAAATGAAAGCGCAGTATCCATTGCATCAATTTATGCGTGCGGCAAAAATCATGAAAGAGTTACGCGCTATTAAATCGAAAGAAGAAATAGTGGTAGTGCAAAAAGCAATTGATATTACCGATAATACTTTTAGACGATTGTTGAAGTTTATACAACCAGGTGTAAACGAATGTGAAATTGAAGCAGAAATTTGGCATAGCTTTTTAAGTCAACGAGCAACAGGTCCGGCCTATGGAAGTATTATTGCCAGTGGTGATAATGCAAGAACCCTGCATTATGTTTCTAATAATGCGGAGTGTAAAGACGGCGATTTGATTTTGATGGATTTTGGTGCTGAATACGGAGGGTATTGTGCAGATTTAACCAGAACCATTCCAGTAAATGGAAAATTTACTCGTAGACAAAAAACAGTGTACAATGCATGCTTGCATTTACACAATTATGCAAAGTCTATTTTGAAACCAGGAATTAGTATTCTTGATTATACGGATAAAGTAGGGGAAGAAGCTACCCAACAATTTCTAAAAATTGGGTTGTTAAAGAAGTCAGATATAAAAAATGAAGACCCAGAAAACAGAGCTTATCGCAAGTATTTATACCATGGCATATCCCATCACTTAGGCATAGATGTACATGATTTAGGAACTAGAACAGCGCCTATAAAAGCGGGCATGTTATTTACTATTGAGCCAGGAATATATATTGAAGAAGAACAAATGGGTGTTCGTATTGAAAATAATTTTTGGATTACCAAAAACGGGAATACCGACTTAATGAAAAATATTCCAATAACGGTAGAAGAGATTGAATCTTACATGAAGCGATAATATGAAGCAACAAATTCCGAACTGTTTTACGCTGATCAATTTATTTTTAGGCGCAACAGCTATTGTATACATTTTGCAACCAGGATTGGCCTATCATGCTGATGGCGACGGCTTGGTTTCTATTCCTGAAAAAATGATGGTAGCCAGTTGGCTTATTTTTGCCTCAGCATTAGTTGATTTTTTGGATGGATTTGTGGCAAGGTGGATGAACCAATGCTCAGAAATGGGCAAACAGTTAGACTCCCTGGCCGATGTAGTAAGTTTTGGCGTTGCTCCTGGTTTGATGGTCTTGCAATTCTTGCGATTTTCTTATGCCAGTACAGAAGGGGGCTTAGATATTTCAATGGGTTTTTTATTGCCCGCATTGTTAATTCCTTGTGCGGGGGCTTTTAGATTAGCCCGTTTTAACTTGGACCAGTCTAAAACTACCGGATTTAAAGGAATTCCTATTCCAGCAGCCGGAATTTTAATTGCCTCTTTTCCATTGGTGAACTGGTATGCATCGGATGCATGGGTGTTAGACCTGTTATTAAATAAATGGCTATGGTATGGGCTAATTTTGTTGTTAAGCGCTGGAATGGTTTCTACTATACCCATGTTAGCACTCAAATTCAGTGGATTGTCATTTAAGAAAATATTACCCTTTTTAATCATTTTAGCTATTGCATTACCAGTAGCCTTACTTTTTGGATGGCTAGCAATTTCCGCAGGATTTATTGCGTATGTAATTCTATCTTTGTTGTTTAAACCAACCGAATCATGAAGTTTGAAGTAGAAATCAATGTAATGCCATTAAAAGATTTATTAGATCCTCAAGGAAAAGCCGTGTTGGGTGGATTGGCTAATTTAGGTATTACAGAAGTAAAAGATGTAAGAGTAGGTAAGCATATTACTTTATCGGTTGAAGCAGCTTCAGCTGAAGAAGCAAAAGCTATTGCAGAGAATGCCAGCAAGCAATTATTGGCTAATCAAGTGATGGAACATTTTGAGATTACCATAAACGGCTAATTTGCTTTATTTAGTTCCTACACCTTTAGGTAACCTAAAGGATATTACGTTGCGTTCACTAGAAGTGTTGAATTTAGTGGAGTTGATTTTATGTGAAGACACGCGCACATCTTCTAAATTATTGCAGCATTACAATATTCAAAAACCGCTAACTCCTTATCACCAACATAATGAGCATAAGATAGTATTACATTTAGCAGATCAGTTGGAAGCGGGTAAAACCATGGCATTAATAACCGATGCCGGCACACCAGGCATTTCGGATCCAGCTTTTTTATTGGTGCGTGAATGTATTAAAAGAAATATTCGGGTAGAGTGTTTGCCTGGTGCGGCTGCATTTGTACCTGCATTAG
>JBKBWE010000204.1:0-5368 GCA_046289145.1 Sediminibacterium sp. | reverse complement strand
TCCAGATTAAGACCCATTTTAATGACTTCCTTCGCATTTATTGCTGGATTGATTCCATTGGTAATAGCCACTGGAGCGGGTGCAATTGGCAACCGTTCAATTGGTACTGCATCAGCAGGTGGTATGTTATTTGGAACCGTATTTGGCGTAATTATTATTCCAGGTCTATATGTAATTTTTGCTCAGTTATCTGAACAGTTTACTAAAAAGAAAAAAGTTCCTGTACCTGTTTCTATTGTTGAACATCCTGAACAACTATCTGATAGATAGAACCCAATTTTATGAAAAATATTCGTGTAGCTTTTGGTTTTGTAGTTAGCGTTTCTTTAGCATTCTCTTGTGCAATGCCCAAAGCAATAACCCTTAATAAGGGGGAAGTATTGCCGCCCTCTTTTCAAAAATCGGTGGACAGCAATAGTATTGCTCACCTTCCAAAGAAGCTGTTTTTTCCTGATCCTGCATTACAAGCATTAATAGACACAGCCATTTTATTTAATGCTGATATTAGAATTGCTATTCAACGAATAGCCGCAGCCAGAGCTGGATTTGGAATGGCTCAGGGTATTACGAAACCAAGTTTAGATGCGGTCGTATCTACTGGAGTAGATAAGTTTGGAGACTATACCATGAATGGATTGGGCAACTACGACATGAATCTTTCTCCCAATATTAGGAAGGACCAACAAATTCCGCTGAATATGCCTGATTTATTTGTTGGGTTTAGAAGTAGTTGGGAAGCGGATATCTGGGGGAAACTATCCAATCAAAAAAAAGCAGCTTACAGTAAATATTTAGCCACAGAACAAGCTAGGCAATGGGCTACCACGCAAGTTGTTTCGCAAGTTGCTGGCTTATATTATGAGCTTTTAGCACTAGACAAAGAATTAGAAATTTTACAAAACAATATCAAGCTTCAAGAAAATGCAGTTGAAATTGTTAAAGTACAAAAAGCAGGTGGCAGAGCTACAGAATTAGCCGTTCAACAATTTAATGCACAGTTGTTGGGCACCAAAAGTATGTTGAATGTAATGCAACAAAGAATTACTGCAACCCAAAATATATTGGGTGCTATTTCTGGTAAATACGATTTTACCATTAAAAGAGGAAAACCTATTACAGATATTGCTATACCCGAAGACATACAAATAGGTATACCTGCACAACTATTAGTAAACAGACCTGATATTAGAGAAGCTGAATTATTATTAGAAGCTGCTGGTGCAGAGGTAGAAGCAAGTAGAAAAGCATTTTTACCTTCTTTAAATATTAGTGCATATACTGCATTAAATAGTTTTAAATCTTCCGTTTTATTTAGTCCACATTCACTCACATATGGTTTATTAGGGGGATTAGTTACACCAGTGCTAAGTAAAAATATGTTGAAAGGAAATTATCAATTGGCAACCGCTACACAACAACAAGCATTTGAAACTTATAGAAAGCATATCATTTATGCATATCATGAAGTTCAAACTGAGTTAAGTGGCATTGAACAATACAAAAAAATATACCAACTCAAAGTTCAAGAGACCAAAGGATTACAAGCAGCAGTGGCCGCATCCAATGATTTATATTTAGGTGGATTAGCAACCTACTTAGAAGTGGTCACTGCACAACGTGGTGTATTAGAAGCAGAGTTGGAACAAATCAATAGCAAAAAAACAGTATTCCTTTACTTGATAGATTTGTATAGATCCTTGGGGGGTGGATGGAACTAATCATATTATGTTCGATGGTAAATGCCATTGGTTAAAGCATAAGTAACTATGCCTGCACTGCATTTGGCCCCTACTTTTAACATGATTCTTGTTCTATGCCCTTCTACTGTTCTTTTGCTTAAATGTAATTCACTGGCAATTTCTTTACTAGTTCTTTCATCACAAATTCTTTCAATGATTTGTAGCTCGCGCTCTGTAAAATTAGCAGTGATTTTATGGGGTAGCTGATAGTTTTTAGCAACAATATTGGTTAAACACACAGAGCTGATTTTACAGAAATATGGTTTCTGTAAGTAGGAACTTTGAATTGCTTCTACAATTTCATCTGGATCCGCATGTTTTGATACAAAGCCAAGTGCACCTACATCTAACAAATGAAGTATCATTTCATTGGTAATTGCATAAGACAATAATACTATTGCAGTTTGGGGTGCTGTTTGCAGAACTGTTTTTGCTACTGCTGCCGAATCAGATTCTAAATCAATCAATACTACATCTGGTTGGTATTTCCCAATATCAGCCGTCCAGCTTTCTTTATACTGATCTTCACCAACCAACGACAAAGAATCATAAGACTTAAGAATACTTTTTAATCCTAGTTTATACATTAGTTGATTGTCTGCAATAAAAACCTTGATAGCCCTTTTCATATACATACATTTAATAGTGTAAAAATCAATACCTAAATTCTCCATTATCAATTAAAAACAATATCGTAGAAATACGAATTTTTTATGTTTTTTTCACGATATTCAAACTATGAAACAATTGCTTTTAACCACCATGATCAGTGGCTTAGTTGCTACAAGCGGCTTTGCGCAGAAGAAACCTAATATAGATAGCCTTGTAAAAGAATCTAAAAAAACCGAAGTGTGGGAGCCTGTTCCTACAATGGTTACGCCCGGAAAATTAGCCAGCGATGCTCCCTCAGATGCAATTATACTTTTTAATGGTAAAAACACGAATGCTTTTCAAAAAGAGGGAGGTGGTGCCATTGGTTGGAAAATGGATGCACAAGGAATTTTGAATGTGGTAAAGGGTTCTGGCAATATTGAAACAAAAGAAAAATTTGGCAGTTGTCAATTACATATAGAATGGAAATCGCCTGCAATAATTGCTGGGGCTGGTCAAAGTAGAGGCAATAGCGGAATTTTTTTAATGGGTAAATATGAATTACAGGTATTGGATTCTTACAATAATCCTACTTATTCAAATGGACAGGCTGGTAGTATTTATAAGCAACATATTCCCTTGGTAAATGCATCAAAAAAACCAGGTGAATGGCAGAGTTATGATATCGTATTTAATGCGCCTCGTTTTTTTTCTGACGGCACTATGCAACAGCCTGCATCCATAACAGTTTTTCATAATGGGGTGTTGGTACAAAACAATGTTACTATTCAAGGAGGTACAGAGTGGATTGGAGCCGCCTCTTACAAAAAGCACGCCGACAAAGAATCTTTGGTAATTCAAGACCACGGCATGGATGGCGGAAACCCAGTAAGTTTTAGAAATATTTGGATTAGGCCTTTACATAATTAAATATGGTTTTTAGCAAATTCAATTGCTCTGTTTTCTGCCCAAGTATGCAATTGACCTTTCACCATGAAGCCACAATGACCACCCTTTTCAGGCATTTCTAAAAATAAAAAGGGGTGTTGTTCTGCCGTTTCAATGGGCATACAATTGGCTAATAAAAAAGGATCGTTTACTGCTTGCACAATCAATGATGGTATCTTTATTTGATGCAATAATGGACCCACACTTGCTTTTTCATAAAAGTCCAATGCATTATCATAACCATGCAATGGAGCTGTATAGCGGTTATCAAATTCAATGAATGTTTTTATTTGATCATAATTAGTAGCATCAATTTGTCCTGGAAACAACTTAGCTTTTAATTTAATTTTCTCCCCAAGCTTGCGCAAAAATCGCTTTAAATAAATATTATTTTCTTTAGTAGAAAGTGCATCAACACTTCCTTTTAAACTACATGGTACAGAGAATCCAATTGCAGTCTTTACTTGAGCGGGTACCATATCTGGAAACTCTGCAATGGCACGAAAAGTTAAACTTCCCCCCATACTAAAACCCACCAAAACAATTTCTTGGTACCCATAATTAATGATTGCGTGTTGTATTACACTCCTTAAATCATTGGCATCTCCATGATGGTAAAATCGAACCAATCTATTCATTTCACCACTGCAACTCCTACAGTTCCAGCCTAGGGCATCATACCCATTTGCCGCAAATATTTTAGCCATACCAGTTACATAATGTCTGGTAGAGTCTCCTTCTAATCCATGTGTAATAATTACCAGCTTATTGGTAGTCTTTTCAGCAATAGACCAATCAAGATCTACAAAATCTCCATCAGGCAATTCTAGTCGTTCCCTTTTTGCATATAGAAATGGTACTTTTCTAAATATACTTGGGTAAATACTTTGCAAATGACCATTAAACTGAAGTAGTGGTGTTCTGTATTGAGTGGGATTTAAAATAGGCATTGGCTAAATTGTAGACAAATGTATTAAATACCTCATTTTATTTAACTTCAATATATGACAGGATCCCAATACTTGAAATTCTTGAATCCTTTGGCATTGTTTAATACCAAAAGAACCAGAGATATTTTTAAAGTGAACCCAACATTACCTCCAGAGAGAATAGAGGCCGATAAAATTGTGGTTAAAGTATTTGATTACACTCCTACGTCGTTAAATGAATTCACTTATGATGCAATTGAAAACTGTAATCAATTCAATAACAATGGTAATATCAGTTGGATTAATATTGATGGCATAAGAAAAAAAGAAGTGGAATCTTTGTGCAATCATTTTGGAATTCACTATTTAATTGCAGAAGATATTTTAAGTGTAGGACAAAGACCCAAAATGGATGAAATCAATCCTGTGCTCTATTGCTTATTGAATATGCTTTATTTTAATGAGCAAGCAGGTACAGTTGAAACAGAGCAAATCAGCATTTTACTAGGAAGAGATTTTGTCATTAGTTATCAAGAAGATGCTAGTAGAGATGTTTTTGATTCGGTTAGAGAAAAACTAAGAATTACAGATTCCAAACTTAGATTAAGTGGTGCTGACTATTTGTGTTATGCAATGATTGATATGATAGTTGATAATTACTATGTAGTAATGGACAAGATAGGTGACCGAATTGAAATGCTCGAAGAGCGGATTATCCGAAGTAGTAATAAACGTTCATTGGCAGAAATAAATGCGCTTAGAAAAGAATTAATTGTGCTAAAAAGAAATGTTGGACCTGTTAGAGATATTGTAAATGGATTTGTAAGAACAGATAGTGGGCTATTAGAAGAAAGAACCAGAAAATACTTCAAAGACATATATGATCATATAGTACAAGCCAACGACTTAGTAGAAAGTCATCGCGATATGATGATCAACTTACACGACTTATATGTTAGTAATGTCAATTTAAAATTGAATGAAGTAATGAAAGTGATGACCATTGTTACTTGCTTATTAGCACCAGCCACTGTAATAGGGGGAATATTTGGAATGAACTTTGACGTAATTCCTTATGCACATGAGCGAAATGGATTTTTTATTGCCACAACACTAATGATAATTGTACCAATTATTATGGTTTTTATATTTAGAAAAAGA
>JBKBWE010000203.1:0-5373 GCA_046289145.1 Sediminibacterium sp. | reverse complement strand
GCCACTATGGGCAGTATAACAAGCAATCCAAATAAACGCAAATACAGATGCAAGTAAAGCATCCCAATGCGTTTTAAAAAATTGGATAAAATATGGCTTCATGTAATGCAATATACTGCACTACCTTTTCTTTATTCCGCTTCTGCAACAACTTCTTTTACTTCAGGAATCATGCGTTTCATCATTCCTTCTATTCCTGCTTTCAATGTAATCATAGAAGAGGGGCAACCAGAACATGAACCTTGTAGCATTAAATTAACAATACCATCGTTATAGCTTTTGAATTGTATAGCACCGCCATCCATTTCAACTGCAGGTTTTACATAGTTCTCTAGTAATTCTTTTACACGCTTTACAATATCATCGTCGTCTGCGCTTACGGTATTGCTGGCTTCTTGTTTTACTTTAGCCACTTCTTCTTCATTAACCACAACACCACCGTTTTCTAAGTATTGTTTTAAAAATTCTTTGATGGTTGGAATAATATCTTGCCAATCTTCTGTATCAATTGTTTTGGTTAAAGTGATAAAATTGCTGGCAATGAATACACTTTTAATAAAAGGGAAACTGAACAATTCTTTAGCCAATGGCGATGGAGTAGCCAAGGATTCATCTGCAAAGTCAATGCTTTTACCAGGGTACAATAATTTGTTGGCCACAAATTTCATGGTTTCTGGATTTGGAGTCATTTCTGTATAAATGCTGATGACAGGGTTGCCAGTCTTAATCATAATATGCTGTTTTACGTAAGTTATACTACTGCAAATTTAAAACAATTCGTTTGGAGCAAAAGTTCAATCCTTGTGTTTAACCCAATCTCGACCCTTATTTTTCGGATATCGTAAGTTCACTCAATAAATGCCCTCTTTTTACGTTATTCTATTTGCGCTACTCATGATTTAGATAAGCAGCTAATAATTAGGCATATGCGAATCATTTTCATTTTGATGTTTTTTATAACCGTTTCGGGTCAATTAAATGCCCAAAACGACCCTTTTTTGCTAGGAATGACCCTTGGCGGGGGTGAAATCAATGAAAATCAACTACCTGGCAACTTAAACGAACATTATCAATATCCTACAGAGGAAGAGATACATTATTATTACCAGAAGGGATTTAGGTTAATTACCATTCCATTCAGGTGGGAACGGGTACAAAAAACACTCGGTGGAGATTTAGATTATGGAGAGATTGGAGAAATACGTAAGGTAGTTTCCTGGGCCGCTAATAGAGATATGCAAGTTATTTTGAGCATGTATAATGGCGGCAGATACCGAAAATATGGGGTGGATTATATTGTGGGCTCTTATTCGGTTAGTAGACAAGATTTTGCAGATTGTTGGAATAAAATTGCCAATGCATTTTCAGGATACCCCAATATTTATGGATATAATTTAATGTCTGAGCCACATGATATGCAAGCATTCGATTGGCAAACATCTGCACAGTGGGCAATCAGTTCCATTCGTATGGCCGATAGAAGAAGCCGCATTATTGTGTCAGGAAATAATTATGCAGCCGCTGAAAGTTGGGCAGACTATAGTGATCAATTAAAAAACTTGAATGATCCGCAAGACAAGTTGGTCTTTAATGCCCATTGTTATTTTGATAACGACTTTACTGGAAAATATCTTTTTTCTTATGACCAAAACCAGGCATGGGATTCTACAGGTATTCAAAGAGCTATGCCTTTTGTACAATGGCTAAAACAAAACAATAAAAAAGGAATCATAGGACAATTTGGAGTACCCGATACCGATGCACGATGGTTAACCATTATGGATAAGTTTCTTCAATACCTAAAAGCGGAGAATGTAACCGCACAATACAGTTCTTCTGGTAAAAGATTGAGTGGAAATCCAGTAAGTACTTATCCCCTTGCTAGTGTAGAACGCCCACAAATCAAAACATTACAAAGCTATTTAGCTGGTGCTGAAATGACTTACAAAAAGCCCATTGAAAAAGCTGAATCAGTAGTTCATGTGGCTCCCAACAATAATACAATTACGGTTGAAAAAGCAGTAGAAGCGCCTGCAGAACCCCCATCATCGTTTTTATTTTTACCAGGTACTGTTTTACTACCTCAGCCTAATGGTGGATTGTATAAGCCTGTGTTAAAATCAACCTCCACTAGCCAAAAAACGGTACGCGTTGCTAAATACAGGAAACCTTAGGAAACGATTCTAAGTTTAGCGTAGTTCAACATGATTTTCTTTTCTCCATTTTGCGAAAAGTCAATCGTTGCAACCGGATTATGCGCCGAGCCCTCCATTGCTTTCACTATGCCAAATCCAAATTTTTGGTGTTCTACCTTTTGACCTACTTCTAAGCCAGAAGTATCACTGGGAGCAAAATCAGCAGAAGGAATATGTGCTACTACTTTAGGTGCCAATGGTTGAAGGGGCATGTATTCGGGCTTGCTACTTGCTGGTTTTTTGGAAGGTGGAGGGCCATATTTATTTGTAGCTTGTTGCGAGGTATTTCCAAAACCTCTTTGCATACGTTCATATGCAGATCCCCATTCGGATCCTGCGTGATTTCTAGCACCACCACCTGCATATGTTTTATCAATAGACTCTTCAGGCATTTCGTCGATGAATCGGCTGGGTTCATTTTGAACAAGCTGACCAAAACGATACCTTGAATTAGCATAAGTGAGCCAAAGTCTTTGCTTTGCTCTGGTAACGGCAACATAAAATAACCTTCTTTCTTCTTCTAATTCTTCTCTTGTATTTATGCTCATAGAATTAGGAAAAAGGGTTTCTTCTATTCCTCCTACAAACACACAACCAAACTCCAATCCCTTAGCAGCATGAATGGTCATCAACTTTACTACATCATTGTTTTCCTTGTCATCGTCTGCATCTGTTAATAAAGTAATTTGCTGCAAATAAGAGCCTAAGGTTTTATCACCCAATTCTCCGTCATCGTTACTAGGACTTTCGGTCCACTCTTTAATAGAGTTAAATAATTCTTGTATGTTTTCGTAACGCGCAAGACCTTCTGTTGTTTTATCGTTGAATAATTCTTTTACTAAACTGGTATGTTTGCCTACTTGAGTGGCTACATCAAAAGCATTTTTATCTGTTAACATGCTTTGGAAATAGCGAATCATGGTAGTGAAATTTTGTAAAGCTTCTAATGTTCCAGATTTAAATCCAAATTCACCAGCTCTGCTCACCACGTTAAACATGGGAATATTTTGTTCATTGGCAATAATGACCAATTTTTCAATGGTTGTTTTACCAATTCCTCTCACCGGATAATTGATGATTCTTTTTAAAGCTTCTTCGTCATTGGTATTTACAATCACCCGTAAATACGCTAGAATATCTTTAATTTCCTTTCTTTGATAAAAGCTTACTCCTCCGTAAATCCGATATGCAATTCCCATTTTTCTTAAGCTCTCTTCAAAAGATCGGCTCTGGGCATTGGTTCTATAAAGAATAGCAAAATCTTTATTAAAATAATGATTGCGGAGTTTTTGTTCTTGAATAGTATCGGCAACAAATTTCCCTTCTTCATTATCGGTCATTGTTCTTACTAACTTAATTTTCTCTCCTTCTTCGTTTTCGGTCCAAAGGTTTTTTGGTATTTGACCTTTATTATTTTTTATAACTTGATTAGCAACTTTTAAAATTTGCTGACTACTTCTATAATTCTGTTCCAGCTTTACCACTTTCACATCATCGTAGTCTTTCTGAAATTGTAAAATATTTTCTATTGTAGCTCCTCTGAAACTATAAATACTTTGTGCGTCATCACCCACCACACAAATATTTTCGTGTGCAGCCGCTAAGAGTTTACTAATTTGATACTGAACAGGATTGGTATCTTGGTACTCATCTATGAGTAAGTATTTAAACTTGTGCTGGTACTTGTGTAATGCTTCTGGAAAATTATTCAGTAACTCATACATTTTTAATAATAGATCATCAAAATCCATTGCGCCGTTTTTGAAACAACGTTTAGCATAAGCGGCATATACTTGTGAAATGGCAGGCCTATTTGATCTTGCGTCTTCTTGTTGAATGGCATAATCAGTTGCGTATTCAGCAGGACCTACTAATGCGTTTTTTGCAGAAGAAATTCGATTACCTACAATATTGGGTTTATAATGTTTGTCGTCTAAGTGCAATTCGTTGATGACTGTTTTTAAAACAGAGCGGCTGTCATCGGTATCGTAAATAGTGAAATTACTAGGATAACCTAATTTTCCAGCTTCGGCCCTAAGTATTCTTGCAAACACACTATGGAAAGTTCCTACATATAAATTTCTTGCTTCTGCATTACCAAGAATTTTTTCAATTCTTTCTTTCATTTCAGCAGCAGCTTTGTTGGTAAAAGTTAGTGCAAGAATATTAAAAGCATCAACTCCATTTGCCATTAAATGAGCAATTCGAGTAGTTAATACTTTGGTTTTTCCACTTCCCGCACCGGCCACAATCATTAATGGCCCCTTTATATGTGTAACAGCTTCCCTTTGAGACTCATTAAGTCCATTCAAATAATCCTGCATAGGTATAAATTCAATTGCAAGATAGTCTAAGGTTCGCTTTTATAAAGGGTGAATTCCGGTATAGTGAAGAATTAGTTTAAATAGTTCCGAAGGAATAAAGGGTTTTACAACAATATCATTTATGCCCGTACTTTTAATTCGTTCTTCAATTTCTCTGGGTAAACTAGCAGTTAAAGCAATAATGGGTGTTTTTACTCCACGCTCTCTTAAAATACGTGTAGCTTCATACCCATCCATAACTGGCATATGCATATCCATTAAAATGATTTGGTGAATAGACGAGTCAAATAAATCAACAGCTTCCTGTCCGTTTTGTGCGATGGCTACGGTAGCTCCCCATTTGCTTAAAAAAGTTTTTGCCACTAAAATATTTACTTCGTTATCTTCTACTAATAAAATAGACATGCCTGTTAAAGGCCTGCTCTCTTCGGTGGGCGCTGGATTTATTTCTACTACTTTTTCGTTTGAAATAGGCGCGCAAATAGTAAAGTCTATTTCAAAATAAAAAATTGATCCTTTATCTTGTTCACTTTTAAGTTGAAGCTGAGCCCCTTGTAATTCTAATAAGCGTTTACTAATAGCAAGCCCTAAACCCGTACCTCCAAAATTTCTAGAAGTACTATTGTCTGCTTGGGTAAACTGATCAAAAATTAATTGTTGTTTTTCTCTGGCAATACCAATTCCTGTATCTTCTATTTCAACTAGTAAGCGAATATTAGTTGCGTCTTGACCTATAACCTTAATTCTTAATTCAACATAACCCTTTTTAGTAAACTTGATGGCATTGTGTAAAAGGTTACCAATGATTTGACTCGTTCTTGTTGGGTCACCAATTAATTTGGTCTTTAATTGAC
>JBKBWE010000202.1:0-5374 GCA_046289145.1 Sediminibacterium sp. | reverse complement strand
CTCAAAAAATTAAATCTGCCGACACACCAAACCTGACAGACAAATACGAACGGACGGAAAAAACCACAGCTGCCAACATCGGTTTGGCGTTATGGCGGCTGACGTGCATAATTTGAGCTTAGTGCTACTATTAAACTTTTGTGCTAAATTTGGGCTGATGTTCCCTGATTGCCGCCACAAACGCCAAGCCGCAAACCGTTACAGGCAATGTTAGACGACCGCACAGCCCGACACTTGTAAAACTCATCGGTGGACTGTCCCTTACGAACTTTAATTGGACATTGTGCTAAACTTCAAAGGCAGTTCTTTTATCAACTTTTGCGGTTGGACTTCGCTGACTTTTAGAAAATTATCACGGATAGACAATCATCTAACACGACTGTAACGAAAAAAGCCCGATACGGTTTGCATATCGGGCTTAAGCAAAATTTTCGTTTGTAGATTATTTATTCGCTTCTACAAACTTTGCTGAATCTTCATAAAAATGATACTCTAAAATTTTATCATCTTTGATGACACACATCAAAGCCCAATCGCTTGAAAACGTTTTGCCTGTTGATTTTACAATGTGTGTGAATTTTCCGTTTGCAAAAGCAATATTGCCTTCGCTGATGACATTTTCAACCGAAAAAGCTTTGGTATCAAACGCATTTCCTAAATTAGAAATGAATGTTTTTGCTCCATCCTTTCCTTTGTAAGTACCATAAATTTGTGTTCCGTCTCGTTCGCCATCACGAATACCAACGATAGTGCAACTATCGTGAAACGAATTGATGATACCATTGAAATCACCGTTACCAAAGGCATTAAAAAAGCCTTGTACTACTTCTTTGCTTTGTTTTACTGTTTCCATTTTTTTTGTTTTTACTGTTTTGTTATTATTTGTTTGTGCCGTTACGTTTATTGTGCCTACGGCTATCAGACACATTGCTGCTACTGTTGAAATTGTTTTTTTCATAACTATTGATTTAACCATTTATTAAATATTTTGTAGTAAAAGGGCAGTATCAAATAGAATACTATCGGTACTGCAATGACAGTTAGAATAAAGGTTCGTACTGCCAAATGGCATTTCGTCAAATAATCGCCCAATAACCAAAACAGAACAGTTATCAGTGGATAAATAGCAAGCCATATTAAAAAGGCTCTTTTGTGTTTGTCGTTTTTACTCATTTTAGTTCGTTTTAAAAAATTTGTTGCGGCAAATGTAAATTGTATATACCTTTGTGGCAAGTATGTACAAATATGTATTTTACATACTAAAAGGAATGTATTGTTGATTTACAACGAAATAAAATGATAAAAAAAAATCAAGAAACTGCAATGTGTCCTGTGGACTATGCTTTTAGAAGAATAGGCGGAAAATATAAAGCCCGGATTTTATGGCACGTTCACAGAAACAAAGTTCTTCGCTATGGCGAACTTAAAAGAACTTTACCCGACATCACAACCAAAATGCTCACACAAACTTTGCGTGAATTAGAAGACGACACATTACTAAACCGAAAAGTATTTCACGAAGTGCCGCCAAAAGTGGAATATACATTGACCGACATTGGCAAAGAGCTTATTCCATCTATCAGACAACTAATGGAATGGGGTGACAAACAAATGAAAAAGAAAAAAGCTAAGACGACATAAAAAACACTGCCTGTAACAGCGGTTTGGCGTAATGGGGGCGGACGTTCTTCGTATGAACATTTGTGCTAAATTTGAGCTTTCGACTTCGTATGAAGTTTTGTGCTGAAAAGCCCCCACTACGCCAAGCCGCGACCCGTTGGTGGCAATAATGAAAAAGAAACCATTGAAACAATTAATAAATATAATTTCATTCCTAATTTTTCCATTTTTTGTTAATGGACAGCTACATGACACAATTCCTAATGAGGAAGGAACATTCATGATAATATTAAAGACTGAAAAAGAAAGAATAGATAGCTTAATGAAGGAAAAAGATGGAATTTTTTTCAGGGCTAATTATAGAATAATAGATTCATCAGGAACCGTAGTAGAAGAGTCAATTTTCAATGAATTTGGACAAAATGGAACAGTTGAAATAAAAAGGAGAAATGGGAAGAAAAAAATGGAGCAATATATTTTGGAAAATTCTATTTTAACAAAACATTACTATGAAAGTGGAAATTTGAAATATGAAAATAATAATCATTTTGATAAGAGTTTTGGATTTACAGAAACCAGAACATATTACGACAATGAATTTAATTCCATTGAAAGTTTAACTATTGAAGAAAGAATTGTTCCAGCAAAATTTGAAGGAATAAACATTAAAAAATGGCGAATAAATGAAAAAAAACTTATGGAAACAATCATAGTTGAGCAAGAGATAAAAGATAGTATTTACATACCTGTTAGAGAAATCACTTTTTATCCAAACGGGGAAATTAAAGAGAAAGGAGAATACTCAAAAAGAAGATTTTTTGAATTTCGGAATCAAGAGTTTTACCAAAAATGGCTGATTGACAGAAAAGAATATATAGACAGTTACGCTGTTATCTTAAATCAAAGAGTAAAATTAAAAGATGGTGAATGGAATTATTTCGATGATAAAGGTAACTTAATTAAAACAGAAAATTACAATGACGGAAAATTGATAGAATAAAAAAATACTGCCACCAACAAAGCGTAGCTGCCTATGCCGCCACGAGGGACGGCACAGCAGCTACACGGGACGTTAGCAGGCATGCATTAAACCTTCGTTAAAAACAATAGTCTAATAAAAAAACTAATCACATGAAAAATTTAATATCTTCTTTATTTTTGATTTTGGGATTTAATGTTTCCAAATCACAAACAACCAATCACGGTATTGATGTAAATTGGTATCAGACACCCAAACCAGCAGCAACCATTACGGGGACAATTTCCCCAATGAATAATGTTTCTGGTAGTGTGGCAAACTCAATGGTTGTTAAATCGGATGGAACTGTCATAATATTTTACCGACAAGGCGGTCAAAACAAATGGACTCAATCATCTGACGGAGGAAATACATGGACAAACCCTGGGACACTGCCGGCACCTGCCATCATGGGACTTTCCACCATTACTGCCGATATTGACCAAAGTAACAATATCTATATAGTTTGGAAATCGGGAAATTTTAGCTTAGGATTTTCCAAATTTAACGGCACTTCATGGACGCCCACATATACGATAAATACAACTACCCAAACTACTGCTGACACTGTTGGGTTTTCCCAAATTACAGTTGACCGAAATGGAAGAATTCATGTAATGTGGCAGCAAGGCAATCATCAGAATTATTCAGGTAGTTTTTATTCAACTTGTTGGTATGCTCGTTCTGTTGACGGAGGCAACACGTTTACCACTTCACAACTCTCACAAAATACTACAAATTACCATCATGCCGCTTTTCCTGTAGCAGATTTTGGAGGAACATCACACGACACATTAATGATTGCTTGGCGTGAAAATGTTAATGGATGCTCTGGCAATATGCCTTCTATGTGCTCGCCAAATGGCTGGAATTGGGACGTAAAAGCAAGAATAACATATGATGGGGGAGCAAATTGGAATCCTGTTATTTCCATTCAAGGTACAGGCGCACTTAACGATACAGATGACGACCAATGGGATCCCAACATTATTGTAGATAAAAATGGAGTTATCCATGCTTTTTATCATGTATATCACAATACAACCATGCCAGATTACAATGCAAATATTATGTATGAGTATTCCTTAAATGGTGGTAATACATGGAGCACTCCTATTCAACTTTCTACAACCAATATCCGCAGCCATTTGATCAAGACTGCATATGATTACAATAACAACTATGTTTGGTGTACGTGGAAAGACGAAATGGATTTTGGAAACTTATCTTCAGGTAATCCTCAGGCAGACCTAAAAGCCGTTTACATCCAAAATACGGGAACTCCTATTATAAGCACACAAGAATTTATCACAGACCATGACAGTTCTGAAGTTGCTTTGCATAACTTTAAGGTAGGAAATGATGGTATTATGCGTGCCACTTACAACATATCAATACTTCAAGGAAAAGGCGATACTATTTTTTATACACAAAGGAGCACATTGACTGTCGGTATTAAGGATAACGTAATATCTGATAGATTTAGAGTTTATCCAAACCCAACGACAGATCAAATAAATGTTGTTTTCGATGAAAGTATTATTAATGAGAATTTTGAAATAAAATTGTTTAACATGCAAGGACAATTGATTGAAGAGAGAAGGAATGATTTAAGTCCCCTACAATTACCTGCGGCAGGAGTTTATATTCTTGAAATTAAAATCGGGGAAGTAAAACAGAGTGAAAAAATTATCAGAGAATAGCACGACCTGCTAACATCGTGTTGCCTCAATTGGCGGTGACGTGCAAAATTAAAGCTGAGTGCTCCTATCAAACTTTTATGCAATTTGATAGTGAAGTGCTCCAAAATCGCCAACTGCGGCAACACGCGAAACGTTAGCTGCAAGCAAAAATGAGATACATAACAGACGAAATGGAAAATATTTGTGTAGCATTTGAAGAATGGTATATAGGTGATGGAACATATCCACCATTGACAAAAGGACAAAATGTAAACTTGGCATTTTATATCCAACCCTATGCAAAAACGTTTACAACAAATTCAAACTATTTACTGAAACAGTTAAAAAATTCGGATTATGAATTTAGCGGAGAAATTATCCACGACTTTAAAGACAGCGACAATCGGTTAATTGTGGTAGACACAAAAAAGCTTCTTTTTTACATTGAAATTCCAGACACTGAAACAAAATCATTAAAAGGACAATTTGTTTTCGGTAAAGGATCACTTTTAATTGACTATTACATTTGGGCTGAGTATTTCTGCAATTATGAAAATGCACCTGACTTATTCTATAATTTCAATGTTGACAAAATTCGTAAAGTAAAAATTCCAGAGAAATTTATTCATAGGCACGACAATGGATTTTCCGCACCAACTTCACTTGCGACAAACGATTACAATGAAAACGACATAGAAGAAATTGAAGATATGAATAACAAGAAAAGCGACACATCTTTTTTTCTGTTAGACTTAAAACCGATAACTGACAAAATTGAAAGAACATTTATATAAATCAAAATTGCCAGCAGCTAACACGGGTTTTGCGTCAGGCGGGCTGACGTGCAAACTTTAAGCTTTATGCTTCTAATGAACTTTAGTAATAAATTGAAAATTTGTACTTCGAAACCCGCCCGAACGCAAAGCCCGAAAACGTTATGCCTCATTGTAAAACGACACCGAACAGACAGAAAACTTGACGACAGAACTAATCATATTATTCGCAATTTCATTTCTCGCAGCGACAATTTCAGGAGCGGCAGGTTTTGGCGGTG
>JBKBWE010000201.1:0-5387 GCA_046289145.1 Sediminibacterium sp. | reverse complement strand
GTCTTCTACAGACATCAAGAAAGGCATATCAATTGGGCGAGGAGGCAATGGAATGTAGGTATCTACAGCTTCCATTAATTCATCAATTTTACCAACCCACTTTGGATCTTCAGCTAGCGCACCAGTTGCAGAACCTTGGATGATTGGGGTATTATCTCCGTCAAATCCATAAGAAGTTAATAACTCACGGATTTCCATTTCTACTAATTCAAGTAATTCAGGATCATCAACAAGGTCAACCTTGTTCATGAATACTACAATACGAGGTACACCTACCTGACGAGCCAACAAGATATGCTCTTTGGTTTGAGGCATAGGACCATCTGTAGCAGCCACAACTAAAATAGCACCGTCCATTTGAGCAGCACCAGTAATCATGTTCTTCACATAGTCAGCGTGACCAGGACAGTCAACGTGTGCATAGTGACGATTTTCAGTCTGATACTCAACGTGAGCAGTATTGATGGTAATACCACGCTCTCTTTCTTCAGGAGCACCGTCAATTTCATCATATTTCTTTGCAACGTTACCCATACCTTTTTTAGACAAGGTAATAGTAATAGCTGCGGTTAAAGTAGTTTTACCATGGTCAACGTGACCAATGGTACCTACGTTTACGTGAGGTTTTTCCCTCTTAAAGGTCTCTTTTGCCATTTGTATCGGTTTTTAGTTGTGTTTTTAAAAATTTATGTTTTTGCCTTTCCCTAAAGACAATATTATTATCTCCTTTCTCACTTATCCCGTTGTTACCTGACTTATCCAGTTGAACGGGATATCACCAGGGAATTTTAATTGAGCCATTTTTCGAGTGCAGAGCCGTTAGTGAGAATCGAACTCACGACCTCTTCCCTACCAAGGAAGTGCTCTACCACTGAGCTACAACGGCAGACTCAAAAAAAATGGAGCGGAAGACGAGGGTCGAACTCGCGACCTATAGCTTGGAAGGCTATCGCTCTACCAATTGAGCTACTTCCGCTTAACCATAAAAAAAGAACTACAACCTTTCGATTGTTTGTGGGCAGAGTAGGGTTCGAACCTACGTACACGTGAGTGAACAGATTTACAGTCTGTCGCCTTTAACCACTCGGCCATCTGCCCTTAATATAAATTTGCCGTATTCAGCTAGGCTGAATCCTCATCAAATTTTGAGCCGAAGATGGGACTCGAACCCGCGACCTGCTGATTACAAATCAGCTGCTCTACCAACTGAGCTACTTCGGCAAACAAAGAACTTCCCTATTTTTTGGGATGGCAAAGGTAATGGAATTCTTTATTTGGCAAAATTTTGAAATGATTTTTTTCAATGAAATTGAAGAGAATTTATCAACAATAAAAAAAAACGCCTAAAATACAGCGTTTACAAGGGTTCCAAATAAAAAAGGCTCCCATTGGGAGCCTTTGATTAGGCGGCTAATTTTTCTTTTTTGCGTTTAATTTGATTAATCAGTGCTTCTAGGGCACTTTCAAAGGACTCTTCAAAGGACTTAGAAGAAGCTTTTGTAAAGAATTCATGTTTGGGAACATGCACTTTAATTTCCGCTACTTTGTCTTTGATGTTGTGAACCACATTATCCAGTTTCAAGAAAACATCCACTTTAAGAATCTTGTCGTGAAACGTAGGCAACTTGGCCAATTTCTTGTTTACGAACTCAACTAGTTTTTCATCTGCATCAAAGTGGACTGTTTGAATGTTAACGTTCATGGTGTTAAACATTTAATCGGTGAAACAATTAATTAAAAAGAACTACCTGTTAAAGAAATATCAACTACTTCAACAAGACCATTAAGTTAATAATAATTGGTAGAAAAAACAATAATTAACTGCTTTTTTTGCCCCGATTTAACAGTCTATGCTTTAGGATGGGCTTTTTTATACACTGCCTTTAATTGTTCAATAGAATTATGCGTATAAACCTGCGTGGCGGCCAAACTACTATGACCTAATAATTCTTTAACAGCGTTAATATCTGCCCCATTATTCATTAAATGAGTGGCAAAACTATGGCGCAATACATGTGGACTTTTCTTTTCAATGGTAGTGATTTCCTTTAAACGAGCATTCACAAAACCATAGACAGATCTTGGCTGTAAAGGCATCCCCTTTTCAGTAATAAATAATTGTGGTACAGACACCCATTCAACAGGCCGTTCATTTTTATAGGCAACTAATTGTTCCATTAATGGAGAAGCAATAGGCAGAATTCGTTCTTTATTTCCCTTACCCAGCACTTTTAACTGACCATTAGCAGGATCAATTTGAGATTGTTTCAAATGAATCAACTCACTCAAACGCATACCAGTACTGTAAAAGAGTAAAAGCACCAAACGCTCAGTTTTACCCTTCCAATCATCCGAAAAAGGCAAATGGGCAAATAATTGTTCCATGTCTTTTTTTTCTACATAAACAGGCAAACGCTTACTAGTTCTAGGCGAAACAATCGACCCCATCGGGCTTTGCTTGATGGCATCCGTTTTTAGACAGTATTTAAAAAAAGATTTAAGAGAAGATATTTTTCTATTAATCGTCCTAGAACTAATCTTGTCTTCTTTAAGTTCAGCTAACCAAGATCGAATAAAAGTTGCCGTTACTGCACTTAAAGATGGGGCATCAAACTGGCTAATTAAAAATTGCGCAAACTGCTCAAGATCGTTTTGATAGGCTATGATGGTATGCTCAGAATACCTTCTTTCAAACCTAAGATGGTTTAAAAATTCTTGCAATGGAGGGTATTGGTATATGGGCATAAAAAAAGTAGTCAAGACTACAACGAATCTAGACTACTTAATCGTATGATGAATGGGAAAAATTTATCCCTCAATCTTTCCGCTGGCGATCTGCTGCTTGTAGATAGCTTTCAACACTTGACCACGACGTACAACAGACGGTTTGGTAAATGCTTGACGCTCTCTCAACTGTAACAAAGTCTTACTTTTCTCGAATTTCTTCTTGTACTTTTTAAGTGCCTTGTCGATGTTTTCGCAGTCTTTAGAATCGATAATTAACATAGCTTATATACCTCCTCAGGTTATTTTTAGGCGGCGAAGATACGCAGCCTAAATTAATTGACAAAATAATTATGTATTTTTTAATGCAATTGTTCTTTGCACATATTTACCCAATATATCAAACTCAATATTAACCCTATCCCCAATTTTAACCTGGTGAATACCAGTATTTGCATAGGTATAGGGGATTATTGCCACCGTGAAAGCAGACTCACTCACATTAAAACAAGTTAGGCTAGTTCCATTGACTGCTACAGAACCTTTTTCTATGATTAAAGCAGCAAATGCAGGATCAAATTCGAATCGGTATTCCCAACTACCCGCTAAAGTTACAGCTTCAATACAAACGGCAGTGCAGTCTACATGTCCTTGAACAATATGACCATCTAAACGGCCATTCATTTGCATACATCTTTCCAAATTGATTTTTTTACCAATGACCCATTCAGACAAGTTGGTCTTGCGAATGGTTTCTTCAATAGCAGTAACCTGGTATTGATTGCCATTGATTTGTTCCACTGTTAAGCAAACCCCATCATGAGCCAAACTCTGGTCTACTTTTAATTCAGGAGCCATTGGTGCACTAATAGTATAAGTAATATTGGAGCCATTTTGTGTAACTGACTCTAATACCCCCAATTGTTCTATAATTCCAGTAAACATATGATTACTTAAAAAGCTATTTTTAAATCTGTTTTCCTTTTAATGCCCCACTAACTGCCTGATCCATGGCTCTCTCTGCAAATGGTCTGCTGATTTCGTTCAATTCTTCTATTTTGGTCTGAATCAAATTTTTATCGTTCATGGTTAACGCCATCTGTAAATTCTGCATCGCAGCCGCTGTAGTTATCATTTCTTCTTTGGTCAGCAATAAAGCATTCTTTGCAATAAACTTTTCAGTTACCGATAAAATTTGTTCCGCTTCTGTTCTGGCTTCAACCAATGCACGCGTAAGCATATCGTCTTTGGCATGGGTAATACTATCCATCAGCATTTGCTCTACTTCGGCATCTGTTAATCCATACTGAGGCTTCACTTCAATGCTTTGCTCTACCCCACTGCGCAATTCTTTGGCAGTAACCGATAAAATGCCATCTGCATTTATGAGAAAGCTCACTTCAACCTTGGGCATACCCGCAGGCATGCCAGGAATCCCTTTAAAATTAAATTCCGCCAATTTCCGATTGTGTTGAACCAAATCTCGCTCCCCCTGAAAAACCGAAATACGCATCGATCCTTGGCCATCTACTTGTGTAGTATATTGTCTGGCCGCTCTGTTAGGAATTTTAGCATTCCTTGGAATCAATACGTCCATCAATCCTCCCTTGGTCTCAATACCTAAACTAAGCGGTGTAATATCTAATAATAAAAAGTCTTTATTATTCCCCGCTAAAATATCCGCCTGAACTGCAGCTCCAATAGCCACTACTTCATCAGGATTTACAGAATCATTCACGGGTCTATTAAAATAAATACTCACTTTTTCTTTTACTAAGGGAACACGTGTGCTACCCCCAACCATAATTACAGCGTCAATATCCATAACCTGCAAACCTGCATCAGCTAAGGCTTTACGACAACAATCAATGGTTTTTATAACTAAAGGAAGCAAGCATTGCTCTAGTTCTGCTTTAGTTATTGCAACAGTGTATCCACTCCAATCTGATTTAAATTCATCTGCATTACTCAAGGTTTTTTTAGCTTCTTCCGCTAATAAACGGAGCGATTGCAAAACAGCCTTATCATTTTGCACTGCATTAAAAGGAACCCCAATTTGATTCAACCAAAATTCCATAATGGCTCTATCAAAATCGTCTCCACCTAAATAGGTATCTCCATTCGTACTGAGCACTTCAAAAATTCCATTGGTAATTTTTAAAATAGACACATCAAAAGTACCCCCACCTAAATCATACACAGCAATGGTTTTTTCTTCGTCTTTGTTTAATCCCAAACCATATGCTAAACTGGCAGCAGTAGGCTCGTTTACAATTCGGAGCACATCCAATCCAGCCAACTTACCCGCATCTCTGGTTGCTTGCCTCTGCGCATCATTAAAATAGGCTGGAACAGTTATCACCGCTTTTGTCACAGGTGTTTTCAAAATATGTTCGGCCCTTGATTTTAATTCTTTCAATATAAAAGAACTGAGTTCGATAGGTGAATAAAACCGATCTCCAATCTGCACTTTCACTAAACTATCGGTATCGTCGTCAATTACTTTGTAAGTGAAAAATCCTGCATTCTCCTTTACATCTTTATAACTTTTGCCCATCAATCGTTTGGCACTGAAAATGGTATTGGATGGATCAGACTCTAAATACAATTTAGCTTGTTCACCTACTTCAGCATTACCCAAAGCATCAAAATGCACCACACTA
>JBKBWE010000200.1:0-5424 GCA_046289145.1 Sediminibacterium sp. | reverse complement strand
AGTTTTCGCAGGGTGGTTTTCAAGAAATTAAAATTGAAACAGAAGAAGAAGATGGAGGTAATACCAGTAATCTCTTAGTGAAATTAAAGAATATAGTATTGGGTGATATTACTTCTTTATTCATGAAAAAGGAAACATTGGAAGGTGTTGTGAGTGGGGAAATAAGATTAACCGAATTTTTAGGAGACTTTTCCGCAAAAGCAACTTTAAAAGCCGCAGACTTTAGTTACGAACAAGATTCCATTGGAATAGTAAATATTGATGCTTCTTATGACAGTAAAACAGGATTAATTCCATTTAAGATTAACTCTCCCAATAAAAACTACGATTTAATTGCTAATGGATCGTACAATGTAAAAGACAGTACTGGAAATTCTTTCAATACCAATATCCAATTAAATGAAACAAAAATTGATATTATTGAAAGCTTATTAACGGGCCTTTTTAGCAATTTAGATGGTATAGCTAAAGGGAATTTAAGTATTAGTGGAGATTTAAATGCTCCTCAACTTTTAGGAGATATAAGTTTAAAAAATGCAAAACTAAAAGTAGAATTCACACAGGTTGAATACACAATTGATTCAGCTGAACTTAAGTTTAGAGATGATGGTATAGATTTTGGAAGACTCACTATTAAAGACATGTATGGAAATACCGGTACAGTAACCGGCAAACTGCTAGAAAAGGGTTTCAAGAATATGGCATTTGATTTTGATCTCAGAACCGAAAAGTTACTGATGATTGATACAGAAGCTAAAGACAATGAGCAGTTTTATGGTAAAGCCATTGGAAAAGCTACATTGAGTTTTAAAGGTCCTGAGTACGATTGCAGAATGAATATTATTGCAGAAGCCAATGACAGTTCTCATATTACTATACCAAATAAACAAAGTAAAGAAAGTGGCTTCGCAGACTTTATCGTTTTTAAAACTTATGGTACCGAATTACAGGAGTCTAGCAAAAGAAGCAATTTCAATTTAACGGTAGACCTTGACGTAACTGCCAATAATAAAGTACAGATTGATGTTATTTTAGATGAAATTAACGGTGATATCATTAAAGCAGAAGGAAATGGAAGGCTAATCATCAAAGCAGGTACAGTTGAACCTTTAAGCATAAAAGGCAGGTACAATATTGAAAGAGGAAATTATGATTTCAATTTTCAATCTTTATTAAAAAAGCCATTTGAATTATTACCTAATTCAAATAATTATATAGAATGGAATGGAGATCCTTTTAAAGCAGTGATGAGTATTGACGCACAATACACTGCAGAGCGTATTTCTTTATCCGATCTAATTGGAAACAATATATTCAGCGGATCAGTAAAAGGATATAGAGGGGATGTTTATGTGATAGCTGAATTAAGAAACCAGTTGAGTAAACCAGATATTAGTTTTAGACTAGATTTCCCTCAAGGTAGCCCTGTGAAAAATGACAATGAATTTGCCGCATTTTTAAATCGCATACAAAGAGACGAAAATGAAATATTAAAACAAGTTTCATTCTTGATTGTGTTTGGCACATTTGCGCCACCAGGTGAATTCAGCAATAGAAGTGGTAGCAATCCTTATAATATTAGTTCTTTAGGAATTAACACCCTTTCACAAGTATTAACCAATGAAGTAAACAAAGCATTATCAGGTTTATTATATAAGCTTACTGGAGATAGAAGTTTAAGATTTGATCTTGGAGCCTCATTATACAACAGTTCTAGTATTTTCGGAACAAGTACAGGGGGGGTACAATCGAACAGCAGTGTTCTTGATAGATCTAGGGTTAATTTCAAACTGGGTAAAAGCTTCTTGAATAATAATGTAATTGTCACTTTTGGAGGAGACCTCGACTTTAATTTAGGCGCCAGCTCTAGTGTTCAAAATGGTAATTTCCAATGGCTACCCGATTTAAATATTGAAATCATTTTAACCAAGGATAGAAAACTCAGAGCCATCATTTTCAATAAAAACAGTTTGGACATTAGTGGTTCAAACTTTGGAAGAAGAAATAGAACTGGAGCAAGCATTTCTTATAGAAGAGATTTTGAAAAGCTTTGGGGCAATAAAGAAAAAGAAATCATTATTCAATCTCCTATTCAAAAGAATTAAGGAATCAATGGCGTTGGTATTTTTTTGCAATCTTTTAGTTTGTACACATAAAAATATCTAACAACACCCCCACCCCTTTGTTGCAATAATTTTTCTGGCTTTTCAATTATTTTAAAATATTCGCCATACGCATTTTCTACATTTAAAGGCAAATTAGAAGGAACAATTGCATAAGCATCCTGCCCTATTTGTAAAGGATTTCGTTCCTTATTTAACCAAGCAAATTGGTGCAAGTCTTGTAATTGGCCAATTCCGATGAGAGTCATCCCCATTGGTCTAGCCACATAAAATTCTAGATGACCTCCTGGGAACCATTTATTGGTAAGTAATACAGAACCCGCTTTCATTTCTCCATTAGTTTCATCTTCAGCAACCATTAATTTGAAATTTTCACCTAATTTATTCCAACCAGAAAGATCTAAAGTAGGACAGTATTCTCCATAAGATTCGGGCGATTTTGATCCAAAATTGACAGGAGAAAATTTAACCGCAATTGTTGCAACAACCAATACGGTGAACACTAAAACAATCGCTAATTTAAATGACCATGGAAAGAAATTAGGTTTCCCATGTTCAAACCAAGTTGCTACTAAAAAATAAAGTGGAATATAGGCTGGGCCAGACCAATGCGGCAATGTAGGGTTAAATAAAGCAACCACCCAGAATATCAATAACATGGGTAAACTCATACATAATAGCCAGATACCAATTCTATTTTGCCTGAACCTGAATTTTCGCATAGCAAAAAATAGCACGGATATCCAAACCAAAATAAATACAACTGGATTTTGGTAGGCGAACTCCCCTATGATTTCTTGAATGAAAGCATCTACTTGAATGCCAGTATTTGCAACCCTTTCGGAGTGAAATTTGTACGTTATAAAATCGTATTGAATATTCCAGTATAAAATTGGTATTAAACAGATTATAGTAATGATTGCTGAAACATACAACCTTGGATTGCTTAACCAATGTCTTTTTTGAAGTAATATAAATAACCCAAAGCCAGCCCATAAGAACAATGCATGTACTTTACAAAGAGCAGCTAACCCTATTACTAATCCCAATAATAGCCAAATACCCCAATTATTTTCATCCGATTTACGCAACATTAAATGGGCCATAATATACAATGCCCCGGTCCAAAAAGGCATTTGTGGAGAATCTGGTAAAACAAAGAAACCAGCAATAAATCCAGTATAAATGGAAGCTGAATACAAAATGGCTGCATACCAACCCATTCTTTCACTAGCTAAAAGCTTTCCAATTTTAAAAATGAACCAAGTTGATATAGCAGAAGCTACTATACTTCCTAATCGTAAAGATATTTCTGAAGCCCAAAATCCATTCAATGTAAATATGCGCATCATCCAACCTACCATCGGAGGATGATCAAAATAATTCCAATCAGGTCTAAGTAAATAAGTCCAATAATATACTTCATCATTCCCCAACTCCATTAATGGAGCCAACAATAGTTTAATGAGGAAATTAATACCAATCAGGTATAAAACAGGTTTTGTATAGGATTTTACCAACAGCATGGGGGAAGCTGGATATTTTAACAGCTAAAGTACGTAAAAATTGATTGATGTATTTTAAGCAGACTGTTGTTGAATAAACCATTCAATTGCAAGAGAATAGCCATTCAATCCTAATCCTGCAATAGTACCCACTGATTTAGCAGAGACATGAGACAATTTCCTAAAATCTTCTCTGGCATGAATATTACTGATATGTACTTCAATTACTTTGGCAGTAATAGCAGCAATAGCATCACCTATAGCAACACTGGTATGCGTATAACCACCTGGATTTATAATAATTCCGTCTACGTTAAACCCGTGTAATTGCAATGCATCAATTAATTCACCTTCAATATTTGATTGAAAATATAGTAGTTCTATGGTAGGGAACTGTGCTTGAAGTTGCTCAAAAAAAGAGTCAAATGTTAGTTTCCCGTAAACTTCAGGCTCCCGCTTACCCAGCAGGTTTAAATTAGGTCCATTAATGATGGCTATTTTCATGTATTGAAATTACTGCATCATTTCTACAAAACGATTAAATAAATAGCGGCTATCATGAGGACCAGGCGTACTCTCAGGATGGTATTGAACACTAAATGCAGGACGATCTTTCAATCTAATACCTTCAATAGAGTCGTCATTTAAATTCAAGTGAGTGACTTCTACATTAGGATGATTTTTCACCGCAACCGGGTCAACACCAAAACCGTGGTTTTGGGTGGTTATTTCGCACTGACCGGTAATAATATTTTTTACGGGGTGATTTAAGCCTCTGTGCCCATGGTGCATTTTAAAGGTTGGGATATCATTCGCTAAAGCCAAGAGTTGATGTCCTAAACAAATACCAAAAACGGGTTTCTTTTCTGCTAAAATATCTTTAACAGTGGTTACCGCATATGGCATTGCAGCAGGATCACCAGGGCCATTTGAAATAAAATAACCAGTTGGGTTAAATTCCTTCAACCTGCTTAATGTTGTTTTTGCAGGATGCACTCTAATATGTGCACCTCTACTGACTAAGCATTGAAGAATATGTTGTTTAACACCAAAGTCTAAAACTGCCACTTTAATGGCAGAATTGGCATCTCCCATTTCATATTCGGTTGAAGTACTAACCGTACTAGCCAGTTCTTGGCCATCCATATTAGGGACAGCTTTCAATTGTTCTTTTAATTGATCTACTGATAATTCTTCAGAAGAAATAATACAGTTCATTGCACCCTCTGTTCTAATATGAGCAACCAATGCCCTAGTATCTATTCCATCAATTGCTACAATATTATTATCTACTAAGTAAGCATTCAAATCTTGATTGGCTTGATGCCTACTAAATTGCTCTTCTAAATTTCTGGCAATTAAGCCGTGAATTTTAACTGAACTACTCTCAACATCTGTTTCTTTTACACCATAGTTACCAATATGTACGGTATTCATGATCAATACCTGACCAGTATAACTAGGATCGGTAAATACTTCTTGGTATCCAGTCATTCCAGTATTAAAACAAATTTCACCAGTTGCTGTACCAATTTTACCAAAAGACATTCCATGAAAAACATGGCCGTCTGCAAGAACTAATATTGCGGGTTTTCTAGATGTAGTAGAATGAGGCATAATTACATTTATGAGTGCAAAAGAAATGCATTTTTATTAAAAAAGGCAAAACCGATACGATTTTGCCTTTTATTTTTTAGAACCACTTCATAAATTATTCAGCGGCTTTTTCTTCAGTTGAAGTAGCTTCAGGAGCAACTACAGTTTCTTCGTTTTCCGCTTTTTTAGGAGCGCGACTA
>JBKBWE010000199.1:1138-5440 GCA_046289145.1 Sediminibacterium sp. | reverse complement strand
TTCCAATTATTATTTTATTGTTTAAAGGAGGAAGAAAACCACTGCCTGCTTTTATTGCTGGTGTACTAGTTGTTATTGGTTCTTGGTTTAAAAGGTATTTGATTGTTACTCCTACATTGTTACATCCATTTTTACCAATGAGAGATGTTCCAGCTAATTATCGTCACTATTTTCCTTCATGGGAAGAATGGGCTATTGCAATGGGCTCATTAGCAGGAGCTATGTTAGTGATTACTTTTTTTGCAAGAATTTTCCCCATAATCCCTATACAGGAAACTATTACTGAAACAGAAGAACTAGAACATGAAAAAGTTTAAAAATATATTATTTAGTACTTTTTGTCTTTTATTGGTTACCCAATATTTGAATGCTCAGTCAGTAAAAAATGATTTACTGATTAGTTTAGCCTATTATAATAACAACAATCAAACACAATATTTAAAAGCTACTGCTAAGTCTAAAGTAAATGGTAAGTTTCAGCAAGTAGCCAATATTTCACTTGCTTTTTATATTGATGATAGTGAAACTAAAGTTCTTTTAGGAAAAGCTACCACAGATCATAGTGGTAACGCAGTCATGCAAATTAAATCGGTAGCGAGTGAAATTTGGAAATCATCTGCTACACAAAGTTTTTCTGTATCTGCGCAATCGGATAAGTTATATAATAGTTCCGACGCAACTGTGTCTATTGTGAAAGCAAAAATTACTTTAGATACTTTAGAAGATAAAACAATTGTTGCCACCCTTTTTGAGTTAAAAGATAGTATTTGGGCGCCAGTAAAAGAGGTAGATCTAAGGGTTGCTGTAAAAAGAATGTTGGGTGAATTAAATGTTGGTGAAACTGCTACATATACCACTGATTCCCTTGGTTTGGTTAGTGCTGAGTTTGCAATTGATAGTTTGCCGGGCGATGCAAAAGGGAACTTAATTCTAATTGCCAAATTAGACGATCATGAATTGTATGGAAACTTAACTGCCGAATTATTGGTGCCTTGGGGTGTGCAGCCTATTGTGCAATCTAGCTTTAATGAACGATCTTTATTTGCAAGAAAAGGATTCACTCCCATTTGGTTAGAGCTCTTGGCCTATTCAATCATTCTGATTGTATGGTCTATTATTGTTTATTTGATATTTCAAATAAAAAAAATCATTAAACTGGGTGCTTAAGTTTTACAATTTGTTCCGCAATCAATAATTGAATATATTACTTTATATAAAGTAGTATATGAATAAGAAACTGGCCATTTGGTCTATCACCGTTGGATTAGGAGGATTTCTATTTGGTTTAGATGTTGCTGTTATCTCCGGAGCTGAACAAGCCATACAAGAATTGTGGTCGCTTTCCGATTGGATGCATGGAACAGCAATTGCCATGGCATTATATGGCACTGCTTTTGGTGCAGCATTGGGAAATATTCCTGCCAATAAAATGGGCAGAAAGCAAACGTTGATTTGGATTGGTATTCTCTTTTTAGTTACATCTATTGGTGCTGCATTGTCTACCAATGTTTATCTATTTATGTTTTTTCGTTTCGTAAGCGGACTAAGTATTGGAGCTTCGTCTGTTGTTGCGCCTGTTTATATTTCTGAAATTGCCCCGCCTAAATACAGGGGTAGAATGGTTATTTCTTTTCAACTTAATGTAGTTGCAGGAATATTGATTGCCTATTTCTCCAATTATTTATTAGCTGGAGTGGGTGGAGAAAACGATTGGCGTTGGATGTTGGGAGTGGTTGCAATCCCTTCCTTATTTTTCTCTTTGTTAATGTTGATTATTCCCGAAACCCCAAGATGGCTGGTACTATTCAAAAAAGACGATGCTGCAGCAGCAAAGGTATTGGCATTAACTGGTGAAGATGCACCTAAAGTAATTGCAGATATTAAAGCATCTGTTGGTAAAACGAATACAGAGCCGCTTTTCAATAAAAAATTTTTCAAACCTTTGTTACTCGCATTTTTAATTGCTTTTTTTAATCAATTGTCAGGTATAAATGCCATCATTTATTTTGCACCTAAGGTATTTGAAATGGCAGGTATTGGCCGTGAAGGGGCATTGCTTTCTACTGTTGGAATTGGGGTAATGAACTTAATCTTTACCATTGCAGGTTGGTATTTGATTGATCGATTTGGCAGAAGAGTTTTGATGTTTATTGGTTCAGTTGGGTATATTTTTTCTTTAACTATGATTGCTGTTTCTTTTAATAGTACCGATCAAAGTATGGTAGTATACTATGTGTTTGTATTCGTTGCTGCACATGCTGTTGGGCAAGGTGCGGTTATTTGGGTTTTCTTATCTGAACTATTCCCTAATTCTGTTAGAGCAAGTGGTACTTCTTTTGGCTCTCTCGTACATTGGGTATTTGCGGCTTTAATTGCACAAGTGTTCCCTTATTTTGCAGCCAATATTTCGGGTACCATCATTTTTGGTTTTTTTGCATTCATGATGGTTCTACAACTCTTATATGTTTGGAAGATGATGCCTGAAACAAAGGGAGTTGCTTTAGAAGATATGGGAGGAACGATCATCTTACACTAAAAATATAATCATGAAAAAAATCATCATTGCCTTGTCATGTTTCTTTTGGATTACAAATACTTTTGCACAAGAGGGATTGTATTTGAGAACTCAATTCTGGGGAGGGGGTAGTTTAGATATCAGCTGGTTGTATTTTACAAAAGACGGAGTAATCTGTAAAAATCCAACTTATGGCATTAATCCCTTCAACTTGCAAAAGGAATTGGAATCAAATAAAGCCAATACTGGTAAATTTAGTATGGCTGCCAATAAAATGAATATTAACTGGAGTAGTGGTAAATCACAATCTATAAAAGCAGAATTTAATGGTGCAGTTTTGAAAGGTTTGGATGGAGGGATATGTACCAAAGCAAAACCATTTATTGCAAAATCTTTGGCTGGTAAAACCTATAGCGGTTATGCTTCTGCAGGTTCAGTGTCTCAATCAACTGTAATTGAGTTTAAAGAAGACGGCACTTTTATAATGAATAAAAGAGGTGCCATAACTGGTTCCGGAAATATTAGTGGTTCCGCAAGTTCACAAGGAACTAAAACAGGAAAATATACGGTAACAGGTAATACCATTGTTTTTAATTACGATGATGGTACAGAATGGAGAACACTGGCACAGCCTTATGACTTAGGTAAAGACGAAATTATTTTAAATGATAAATTGTTTAGGAAGAAATAACTAATCTTTCCATCCCTATGGAGCCAAGGGTGTTTCTATTGGTTGTTTTACATTAAATGAAACCGTAAATAATCTATCTGATCCAATTCTTCTAAGATTATAAGTAAAACTACTGTCATTAATAGTAATCCACCAAACGTTAGAAGCAGCTGCAGGGATTGTTTTTTGCGTTTGTAAATCTGCAGGGAATATTTGCATATTCGAAAAACCCTCATTGGTAGATGTTCCGCCGTATTGGGTTACTGTATCTTCAGAACCATCTTCTTGACGATGATCGTGTTTTAGTGTTATGCTTGATTTCTTTTTGGTAAGAACCCATGTTCTAGATCGGTTATCGCTCACATTAAAGGGAATACGTATCCGGTTCTCTTCACAAGCTTTTACATGCATCACCAGTTTCTTGTCTTTGAAATCTGCAGTTGCACCACTAATAATTACACCTTCATAAGATTTGCCACAATGTTGTTGAAGGGCTGTCCAAAAACTATCTAATTTGGTAATCGGTTTTTGTGCAAATCCATTTAGTGAAATAAACATTGCTATAAACGGTATATATTTCATTTTCATTTTTGAAACAATATACAGCATCTATTGTCAATTAAAATAAATACCCGTAAATCTCATTTCTGAAAATATAGTTCAACCAAACAACGTCATTAATACTCATGATGGCAAATACTTGATATTGATTGTTTCCTAATAATGCATCTTTTTTATATTGTAGTACATGCAATTTGCCTGCTGAAATATTTCTTGGTTCACTTAAATAGAACTCAATGGGTTCATCACCTGGTTTTAAAACAATATTTGCTTCTTTTACAACTTGCAATGCCAACTGATATGCGGTTTGTTCAGCATCAAAACGATTAATACTTTTTTCTAGAGGAACCATTAATTGATAAGTGCCCAATTTGTCTTTACGATGAATAATTTGACCAGCTGCTTTAGGGTCAAGCACGTACAAGTTCGTTGGAATCATAGAGCCATTTGCATTTACATCCCAAGTAGTACCTGGTTTGTAAAGGCTCTTAAAGTCTCGATTTTCAGCATATGCAAGCATTGCTTTACGCATCACTTCTATGATATTCTTGATCCT
>JBKBWE010000199.1:0-1128 GCA_046289145.1 Sediminibacterium sp. | reverse complement strand
ATAATTACTATCGTTTTGAATAGTATAGTAAAGGTCATGGTTGGGTATGAATCCGATTTGCGGGAAGACGGCTGCATTTTCTTTCGCAGGTATTCTAATATACAAGTACTCTTGATTCTTTTCCCAAAAGTTAAACAAATAATAGGCTTTTAATTTTTTTAAATCTTCTGTACTCAGTGTAGTAATACCTCTAGGCCAAACATTGGCATTTTCAGTTCTAAGCAGCTCTAATGAATCAATCTGAAAATTTTTTTTCATCCTGGCTGTTTTTATTTCCTTGGCCGGCAGAAAAGAAGAGAAGCTGGAATTATTTGTATACGTTGATAGTTTATTTAATTGAACAGGATATTTGGTATATGCCTGCATTTTTTTGATGGAAGTACTCGTGTCTGCTGATTCTTGAATTTTACTAAAACTGCTGTTTAGTACAACATAATAGTGCTCAACTACTAAGCAAAATGGCTTTTTAAATTGATACTGTTCAGGTATATGCTGATTTGAATGCGGATAGAATTCTAAAACCTGATATTCTTTCGTTAATGCTTCAACACTCCATCCATTTAAACTTTGAATAATTTCCTCTTCGGCTTCACTAATACCATCTTGAATCCATAATGGTTGCCCTTCTTTTTCAAGTCCATTTAACACTCGTTTTGCAGCAGATGCTGGGAAACCCCATCCTTCTTGTAGGCTATTATTATAACGTTTCCTTGTTTCTTTGTCTTTCACCATGGGGGCATCTAGAACAATCCCTTTTGAACTAAGTATGCGGAAATGCCTTTCATAGTTTTCAGTTGTGCGCCAATTTTTTGCTGTTATATTTTTACCAAAACAAACAGAAAGGAGAACTATTATGAAATAGAAGGAATATTTCAAAGCCATATTTAGATTATTAGAAAGTAAAAATAAGTTCCATTAACTTTAATAAAGTACCGTTAATACGGTATAATAAATCGATCATTTTATGGGAAAATTGTATCAACGGGTTGTATTCATTGCATTGTTGTTTTCTAATGGACTACTCTATGCTCAAACCAAAACCAATATCACCATAGCATCCCTTTTTAAAGCGGCTCC
This sequence comes from Sediminibacterium sp., assembly GCA_046289145.1. Lineage (GTDB taxonomy): Bacteria > Bacteroidota > Bacteroidia > Chitinophagales > Chitinophagaceae > Sediminibacterium. The sequence continues at coordinate 51 of JBKBWE010000199.1, read as the reverse complement.
ATTTCTGAAAGGGAAGACTTCATTCTTAGGAACTCCTTTTAATACTGCAGG
>JBKBWE010000198.1:0-5502 GCA_046289145.1 Sediminibacterium sp. | reverse complement strand
ATTAGGTTTACAATAGAACTGCTTTGTAATACTCCAGTTACTAATGTGCCACTTAATATTGCTTTGAATTTATTTTTGGTATTTTTTTGTAGAAAAAGTTTGAAGGAGCGGCCTTCCATCTGTTTCATTGAGTCTTCTAAATGAAACATACCATAAAGGAATAATCCTAGTCCGGCAATAAGCATCCATATGTCTGTTGCGCTCATAATGAATATTTAGGAATTCTTTCTCATTCGTTTTGGTCCATACCAAAGCCAAAAACCGGTCACCGTAAATAATATTAAAGCAAGCCCCATTATACTAGTATACACAAGTTTGAAATAACCATCCCAACCAAAATAATAATCAATAATAGAACCATCGTGAATTTTTTCAATGTAATCGGCTCTTCTTTTTTCGATGTATAAGATTTTTCCTGTAGCTCCATCAACTTGCAATCCCGTAAAGTGACTAGCAAAAACAAATTTAACCATCCCTTTATCTTTTCTAATATCTATTCTGTCTACTTCAGTAGACAGATCACTTGAAACAGAGTCTTTTAAATAATTGCAAGCATTTTGGTATAAGCTATCAATTGAAAGCCAATCTTTCAATTGGGTAGAACTACCTTTATATGATTTTGCCATAATCATTCCTCCACTATTCTTTTTCCATCCCAATAAAGTACCTGTAATGGCTACTATAAAAAAGAAAACGAATAGCAAAGCCCCAGTTATTCTGTGCAACTTTCTAAAGTTTCTTAATACCTTGGCTTGAGCTGGCCTATTCTTTGAGTCTTTCATTATTTAGTATTCCTCTTTTTTAAATATTCCTATTCCATAAATGTTGGTCAATTTGATATTGAAAATTCAATCTATCTGGTTCCCCATAGTAAGGCATTAGTACTTCACCTAATTTGATTGCACCAAGCTTCTCCATTGCTTTTTGAGAACGAATATTTTCAGCGCCAACAAAGAAATGGATCAAGTTTACTTTTTCAAGTGCATAATTGATCATTAGTTCTTTGGTAGATTTGTTAAATCCTTTGCCCCAGTATTTTCTTGCATAAAAAGTATAACCTATTTCAATCAATTTTTTTTCTGCGTTGAAATTGCAAAACCGACTACTACCAATTGCTTCATTAGTTTTAGCATCTGTTATTAGGAATGCGCCTTTAGAAAGTATGGCTCCTTCAAAAAAATTTTTGAAGACAGCCAATTGATACCTATTCTTATTGGGATGTTGTTCCCAAATAAGTGGGTCCGCGGCTACTGCATATAATTGCTCAAAATGCGTTTCAGCAAGTGGTATCAGTTTAACATAATCATTTTCTAAGAAATCGGGTTGCCAATTCATCTTAATTGGATTGATAAATAGATTTTTTACCTGCAATAAAACTAGCTATAAAGGAAATAACAAAAGCATAAAATATGAATTCTTTCCCAAATAGCTCAAATGCTAATAATGCGGATGCTAAAGGTGTTTTTGAAGCAGCTCCAAAAACGGCAACCATTCCCATTCCAGCTAAGAATGGAATAGGAAGGGGGATGATTAAAGAAAGCGAACTGCCAAGCGTTGCCCCAATAAAAAATAATGGGGTGACTTCCCCTCCTTTAAAGCCTACTGATAAGGAAATAATTGTAAGAGATAATTTTATGAAAAAAGCATAAGGCGTTTCAGTATCAGCATAAGCATTCAATATGGAAGGAATACCTAATCCTGCAAATTTATAAAGGCTAGCAAAATAAATAATTGCTGCAATAAGGATACCTCCTAATACCCCTCTCCATAAATCATTTGGGATTAGTTTTATGGCTAATTCTTTGGTAAAGGATAATCCAGTTTTGAATAAAAATGCAATTAAACCAAATACAATTCCTGCAATCAATATTTGGAAGCCAGTATGAAAACTAATCGCGGGCAACTGGTTAATAGTATATACAGTATGTTGAATACCCCACCATAGGCAAACCTGATCCGCTAAATAACCACAAATAAAAACGGGTACAATATTTTTGTTGAATTGAAATTTCTTATCTGCAAACTCTAAGGCAAATAATGCACCAGCCAAGGGCGTGCCAAATACAGCACCAAATCCTGCAGCAACAGCTGCTTTAAGTAAAATAGCTCTTTCAGATTTATTCAGTTTGAAGGGTTGGGTTAACTGATCGGAAAGGGAAGCAGATAGTTGAAGAGCAGTTCCTTCTCTACCTACAGAAGCCCCACTTAAGTGGGCAATTAATGTTGTGAATAAAATGAGAGGGGCCATCAGCCAATCAATTAAGGGCTTTGATGGTTGTAAAATGGTTGCTACAATTAAATGGTTGCCGCTGGCTGATTTCCTTCCAACAGTTTGATACAGTATCACCGTAATCAATGCAGCAATAGGTAATAAAGCAATTAAGACATTATTTTTTGTTCTGAATAAAGTGACTGCATCTAATAAAACCAAAAATAGAGCAGAAGTTGATCCTGCTAAAAAGGAAATCAGTAAACATAAAATACCCCATTTAAATGAAGACCTGATTTTTATCATTTTATTGAATTATTAACTTGAATAACTTTAAACCATAAAACTACAACATAATGGAAAAACACGACTTACACCATGAATTCCCTGAATTTGATTCAAAAATTTCTGAATTAAAAGTGGCAAATGCCCATTTTAAAAAACTATCGGATGAGTACGATGAAGTGAACCATTCAGTTCATAGAATTGAATCGGGTCTAGAAACACCAGCTGATGAAGTTTTAAACGATTTGAGAAGGAAAAGATTGTATTTAAAAGACGAGTTGTACGCTTTATTAATTCAATAACCTTAAGTTAAGGGTAGTTCTACAGTAAAAGTACTACCCTTTCCATCTTGGCTTTGAACATTAATAGATCCATCATGTGCTTCAACTATGCGTTTACAAATATTTAATCCTAAGCCATATGATTTCTCCCCATCTGTTCCTTTCCTTTTGCCTGATTTAGAAATATTGAATATTTCGGGAATTAATTTCTCTGGTATACCAATACCATTATCTGAAACTTCTATAAATACCTTATTGCCAACTGTTTTTGCTGAAAGAATTATTGTAGAGTCTTTTTTACTGAACTTAACAGCATTCGTTACTAAATTAAAAACCACTCTTTTCATTTTCTCCGGATTCAACATGACTGTCGTATCTGAAGCTGGTAATTGGACAATTAATTGTTGATTTTTCTCTTTTACTTTTAATTCTAATATTGCAGCACAATCATTAATAAACTCATTAAGTAGAGTAGGTTCTTTTTCAATATTTTTATTAGTAATATCAGCAGTAGCCATGATTTCTGCAATCAATGTAAGTGAGCTATTGCAAGCATACTTGATCATTTCTAAGTATTCTAATTTTTGTGCTTCATCTTCTTCTGTAACAATTATCTCAACTAAAGTTGGAATAGATGCAACTGGAGTTCTTAAATCATGCGCAACCAATTTTAAAATACTGTCTTTTTCTGAAATGGTTTTCTGTAATGCGCTCATTGCTATTTCTAGCTGTTCATTTTGTGTGCTTACAGTTTCGTTTAGTTCTTTAAGTACAGCAATATGTTTTCGTGAATGAAGCCAATTTCTTCCAAGTATTATACTTAATAAGATAATAAGGAATAGTATTACAGCTACAGAAATAAGGTAAGTTCTGGATACTTCATTTTCGTGTTGTGCTAAATGGAGTTGGTTTTGTTGTTCTAATAATTCTAACTGTTTATTAATGTCTACTTCGTAAATAAGCTTATTCAATTTGTTATCTTCTTCCTGTAATGCTTGGTGCTTGGTTAAATGCAAATAAGCTTTTTCTCTATTGTTTAAAAAATCGTAGTATATCCAAGATAGTTTATTCCACTTTATTTCCCCTTTAGGATTGGGTAATTCATCCATTGATTTTCTTATTTCTTCTAAAGCAATCCCTAATTGTTTAATTCTTTTCTGTTCAGCAAATAATTCTGCCAATTTTAAATAGCTGTATTGCGCATCAATGGTTTCTCTTCCTGAATGTAAATTGATATTTATGCTTTTTTGGTAGTAGTTCTCTGCTTCTTGAAGATTACCCGTTTTTCTATATAAATCTCCAATATTACCATACACCACACCTTTGGCCATCTCATCATAAAAAAAAGTAGAAGTGTCGGCTTTTTGGTGTGTATTTATATAGTCGATTGCTTTTTGATAATAAGTTAATGCACTATCATTTTTCCCCATCATATAATAGCTTAGCGCAATATTGTTTTGCAGTTCTTGTTTTCTATAATAATTAGAGAATTGTTTATTGATATCACATAAGTCAGCTTCGGATAAACTTTGTTGAAAGCTTTTGGCAGCGTCTTTGAATTTGCGCTGTTTATAAAGTATCATTCCAATTCTATAGCTGTATTCTTTTAATGAGCAATAGTCTTTAATACTAGAATTGAACTGTCTAGCTTTATAATAGTAAGTGTATGCTTCATTAAGTTGGTTATTCGCATACATTGCATCCCCATTTGCATAATAGGCATAAGTAAATGCATTCGGATATTTCTGCGGATCTTTATCTCTTAATAAATACAACATGGAGTCGGCATACAATTTTGCAGAATCAGGCTTTTGTAAATGGTAACAAAAAATGCCAGATTTGTATGCATAAACCTGAATTTGTTGTTTTAGGTTTAGCTTTTTGTCTTTTAAAATGGAATCAAGAAATATGATTTCACTTCTTTTGGTAGTATTTTTCTGCTGACTAATTTTATTTAGGGCAGTATCTACAAAGCTTTCTTTGGTATTCCAATCAATATTATTTTGATTGCTTGAACAACTCCATATTAATACTAATAAAAGTAACCCTATCAGGTTTTCAATAAATTTCATAGTGTTCATATTACACTTCGTTTAACCAAAGAGGGGGGTGTAATTTTTGCTAAATATATTAAAGGATATGCTAATAATAAAGATGATTGTAATCATAAATGAAAGAAAATAAGTCCCAGCAAAAAAAAACGCCCCGAGTTTACTCGGGGCGTCATAATACTCTCTATTGAAAATTTTAGTAACGGTACATATCAGATTTGAAAGGACCATTTTTGCTGATACCTAAATAGGCAGCCTGCTCATCGGTTAATTCATCTAATTGAGCACCTACTTTTGCAAGGTGTAAACGTGCTACCTTCTCATCTAAATGCTTTGGTAAAACGTAAACTTTGTTTTCGTAGTTTTTGTGGTTCATCCACAATTCAATTTGAGCCAAGGTTTGGTTACTGAATGAGTTACTCATCACAAATGATGGGTGACCAGTAGCACAACCTAAATTCACCAATCTACCTTCAGCTAATACAATAATGTCTTTCCCGTCAATATTGTATAAATCAACCTGAGGCTTAATGGTATCTTTTGTATTGCCATAATTTGCATTTAACCAAGCCATATCAATTTCAATATCGAAGTGACCGATATTACAAACAATCGCTTTGTCTTTCATTAGTCGGAAATGCTTTTCTGTAATCAAGTCTCTACAACCTGATGCTGT
>JBKBWE010000197.1:0-5540 GCA_046289145.1 Sediminibacterium sp. | reverse complement strand
AACGCCTTTTTTCTCAAAAGAGTAAACCAGTATCGTCTCATAAAAAGAACTCATTGCTGTTGCTATGGATTGTGCAATGGTATCTGCGTTGGTATTCAATAATTGACCATTCCCATCATGTGTTATAGGAGATACTACTGGAACTAAAGCCTGCTGAATAAGTCCATGAAAAAAAACAGTATTTACTTGATCAATATCACCCACAAATCCATAGTCAGTTGCTTCTGCTGTTTTGCTTATGCGCTTATGTGCAAGAATTGAATTGGCATCTGCCCCAATTAAACCAATGGCATTAGCGTTATATTGTTGTAATTGAGCTACTATATTCTTATTGATATATCCAGCATAAACCATGGTAACTACTTTCAAGGTTTCTGCATCGGTAATTCGTCTTCCGTCTACCATTTGTTGCTCAATGCCCATTGTGGCGGCCAATCTTGTTGCCAATTTGCCACCTCCATGTACCAATATTTTAGCCTGCTTTATTGCAGCAAAATTTTTCAGGAATTTTTGTAATGAATAATCATCGTCCACAATATTTCCCCCAATTTTTACAATAACCAGCTGTTTCATGTTATTGATTTAAGGTATTTAAAATTTTGGCAAGTACTGCTTGAGCAGCCCAAACACGATTACCAGCTTGCTGTGTAACCAAACTATTTGGCCCATCTAAAATTTCATCACTCAATTCAATATTTCTTCTAACAGGCAAACAATGCATTACTTTAGCCTGGTTAGTGAGTGCTAATTTATCATTAGTCAACATCCAGTTCTGGTCTATATTTAATTGCTGACCATAATGTTCATAACTACTCCAATTTTTTACATAAACAAAATCAGCTTCTTTTAATGCTTCGTTTTGATCATGAACAATGGTTGCACCATTGGTAAAATGTTGAGACAATTCATACCCTTCAGGATGGGTAATTACAAAATTAGCGCCACCCCATGCATTCACCCACTGTGAAAAGCTATTGGCAACACATTGAGGCAATGGCTTGATATGAGGTGCCCAGGTTAATACCACTTTAGGTGTTCGCTTAGACGCAAAAGAATTTTGTATTGACTCTTGAATCGTAATAATATCAGTTAAAGATTGTAAGGGATGTAATGTTGCACTCTCTAAACTAACTACGGGTACCCCAGCAAAACGAATAAATTGTTTAATAAACATTTCACTATAATCTTCCTCCTTGTTTTTAAGAGTTGGAAATGTTCTAATGGCCAATATGTCAAAATACTGGCCTAATACTGGAGCGGCGTCTTTTATATGTTCTATTGTTGTGCCATTCATAACAGCTCCTTCTTGAAATTCTAAAGCCCAACCTTCTTTGTCTACATTAAACACTATCGCTTCCATACCTAAATTAGCTGCAGCAACCTGTGTACTCAATCTGGTTCTTAAACTGGGGTTTAAAAAAAGCAGCCCTATTCTTTTGCCTTTGCCTAACTCGGAATCTAGCAAAGGATTCAATTTATATTGCAAGCCTTTATTAACAAGTTGCTGAATATTGGTAACATCAGTAGCAGAGATAAAGTGGTTCATATTTATTCAGCATTGGTTTTTATTTCGAGAATGGCTTCTTTTAATGCTTCTAAAAATTCATCTGCTTGTTTTCTAGAAAGCGCTAATGAAGGCAATAACCTAATTACATTGGGTTTTGCTTCACCAGTGAAAATATTGTATTGCTCGAGCAACAATTTCTTTAATCCCTTCAAATTTTCAGGCACATCAAATCCAATCATTAATCCTCTTCCTCTTACGTTTTCAATCCCTTCAATGGCTTTTAATTGATTCATTAAATACATGCCTCTTTGTTTGGCCATATTGATCAAATTCTCCTCCTCCATTACTTCTAATACAGCTAAAGCAGCAGCACATGCTAAATGATTTCCACCAAAAGTAGTGCCTAGCATACCATGTTTAGGTTGAATATGTGGAGCAATTAAAATACCTCCTAAAGGAAATCCATTACCCATACCCTTAGCCATTGAATAGATGTCGGCATTAACTTCAGCAATATCATGCGCAAAAAATTGGCCCGTCCTTCCATATCCACATTGTACACTATCCGCTATGTACACTGATCCATATTGATCACATAAACTTCTGATTAATTTCAAAAAAGAAATAGATGCAGGCACAATTCCACCTACACCCTGTATACCTTCAATAATTACTGCGGCAATTTCTGAACCATATGCTTTAAAACATGCATCTAGAGCAGCTTCATCATTAAAAGGTAGAAAAATAATATTATCCGTTTCATTTACCGGAGCAACTATAGCTTTGTTATCAGTAGCGGCTACAGCTAATGAAGTTCTACCATGAAAAGATTTTGTAAACGCAATTACTTTTTTTCTTCCAGTATGAAAAGAAGCAAGCTTAAGTGCATTCTCATTGGCTTCCGCTCCACTATTACATAAAAATAATTGGTAGTCGGTTTTTCCACTAATCAATCCCAATTTGTTGGCTAATGCTTGTTGTAATGGAATAATAATGGAGTTAGAATAAAAGGCAATTTTTTCTAATTGTGCTTCAATACTTTTTACCCAATGCGGATGTGTATGACCAATACTAATGACTGCGTGCCCACCATACATATCAAGGTACTGAACACCATTGTCATCCCACACATAAGAACCTTGAGCCCTATTAATGGTAATATTGTTTAACGGATATACATCAAATAATTTCATAACTAAAAATAACTGGCTTTCAATTTTAATCCGGCCTTTTCATTTAATCCAAATAATAAATTCATATTCTGAATAGCTTGACCACTTGCTCCTTTCAACAAATTGTCTATGGCACTATGAACAACCAACTTATTGCCTTGCTTTTCTAAATGTATTAGACACTTATTCGTATTCACTACCTGCTTTAGATTAATCATTTTATCGGATACAACGGTAAAAGCTGCACCAGCATAAAATGATTGGTATAACTGTTTTACTTCGTTGAATGGCAAGCCAATTTCAACTATAGAACTTATATAAATACCTCTTGTAAAATCTCCTCTCCATGGAACAAAATGTAATCCGTTTCCTTCTCCGCTAGCACTTAATGGATCACCTGCTTGCAATTGATTCAATGATTGGGTAATCTCTTTTACATGTTGGTGTGCCAATGTTTTATATGCTTCAATATTATTGGCTCTCCAACTAAAATGCGAAGTATTGCTTAAGCCTTGTCCGGCACCGGTAGAACCAGTTATACCCGTGGTATAAATATCTGCTAATACACCCGCTTTGGCCAATGGCAATAAACCCAATTGTATAGCTGTTGCAAAACAACCAGGATTGGCAATATTTTGCGCATTTACAATAGCAGCTTTATTTAATTCAGGCAAGCCATATACAAATGTTCGATCATTAAAAATGGCACTCTCATTTAATCTAAAATCTTGTGAAAGATCAATTAATTTCACAGATGACGCAATGGTATTTTCTTTTAAGAATTCAGCAGCATCACCGTGACCCATACACAAAAACAACACATCAATATCATTGCTTAGCTCAGCAGTAAAAAGCAGTTCAGTTTCACCTAATAAATCTGCATGAACTTTATACAATGCATTACCTGCATTGCTTGTGCTATGCACAAATCGAATATTCGCATCTGGGTGATTTAGCAAAAGCCTTATCAACTCTCCTCCAGTATAACCAGCACCACCCACTATTCCAACTTTAATCATTGGAGGCATTTTTAATATTGTGATAAATAGCAGTTTGGTTACCAAATATTTTAGAGAATCCTCTTACATCATTACCAGTCCAACCATTATTCATCTCCCCATATTTCCCAAACTTGCTGCTCATTAAATCGAACTCAGATTCAATACCAATGATTTGGAATCGGTAAGGCAGTAATTGAACATAAACAGAACCTGTTACATGCTCTTGTGTATCTTCTAAAAATGCTTCTATATTTCTCATAACTGGATCCATCATTTGACCTTCATGTAACCAGTTACCATAAAACTGCGCCAACTGATCTTTCCAATTGAGTTGCCATTTGGTTAATACATGTTTTTCTAATGCATGATGTGCTTTAATAATCACCATTGGAGCAGCTGCCTCAAATCCAACCCTTCCTTTAATTCCAATGATGGTGTCTCCAACATGAATATCTCTTCCTATTCCATAAGGTGCAGCCAAAGACTGTATATATTGAATGGCATTAGATGGATGGGTGAAGTGTTGGTTATTAACCCATGTAATTGCACCCTTTTCAAAATGAATCTTTATTTCTTCTTCATCTGTTTTGGTGACTTGAGTTGGCCATGCAGATTCAGGTAATAAACCTTTTGAATGCAAGGTTTCTTTTCCTCCAACACTGGTACCCCAAAGTCCTTTATTAATAGAATAAGCTGCTTTTTCAAAATTCATTTGAACCCCTTTTGCTTTCAGGTATTCAATTTCAGCTTCCCTGCTTAATTGTAAATCGCGAATCGGTGTAATAATTTCAATACCAGGTATCATGATATTAAAAATCATATCAAATCTTACCTGATCATTACCTGCGCCTGTACTACCATGAGCTACAGCCACTGCATTCATTTTTTTTGCATGTTCTGCAATATGCATAGCTTGACTTAATCGCTCTGCGCTTACACTAAGTGGATAAGTGTTGTTCTTTAGCACATTCCCATAAATCAAGTATTTTACAATACTATCATAATAACTTTTTACAGCATTAATGGTGGTATGAGTTTTAACCCCTAGTGCATAAGCATGTTTCTCAATTTGCACCAATTCATCATCATTAAAGCCGCCAGTGTTTACTATAACACTATGCACTTCAAATCCTTTTTCCTGAGACAAATAAATGGCGCAATAAGTGGTGTCTAATCCTCCACTAAAACCCAGAACCAGTTTTTTCGATTGCATGATTGCAGCATTTAAAATTGAACAAAATAATTTTTAGATGTCTTTTTCCTGAACCACTTCAATAATTTACTCTGCTTCACTTTCATGAAACGTTCGTATAACTTTGAGTTTTGTTTAAAATCGGCAATAGTTTCAGCGGGTTCATAATGATCTGCAGGATCGTATAACATTGCAGTACACATACAATTTTTTCGATCCTTGCTCATTAAAATATCATAGTTAACACAGCTCTTACAGCCAGCCCAAAATTCTTCATCGTCTGTTAGTTCACTATAAGTAACAGGCTCGTACCCCAATTCACTATTAATTTTCATGACGGCCAAACCAGTGGTTAATCCAAAAATTTTGGCAGAAGGATATTTTTGTCTAGATAAATTGAAAATAGTCTGTTTAATTTGTTTGGCTACCCCACTTTTTCTATATAAAGGAGAAACAATTAATCCGCTATTGGCTACAAACTGTTCATGCCCCCAAACTTCTATATAACAACAACCTACCCAATTACCATTGGGCTCTAAAGCAATCACTGCTTTTCCTTCGCGCATTTTATTGGCAACATACTCAGGGCTTCTTTTGGCAATACCCGTACCTCGTGCTTTTGCAGAAGCTTCCATTTCATCTGTAATGGTAGTTGCATAATGAACATC
>JBKBWE010000196.1:0-5541 GCA_046289145.1 Sediminibacterium sp. | reverse complement strand
ATATTTCAAATTCCCCTGTATATAAACCCAGGAATTGTTCTTCTTCAGATTTTTTCATTTTGAATGCTGGTACTAAAAATTCATTCACGTTAAAATATAAATAAAGCAAAGCCAATAATACCAACACTTTTCCCATTTTATCAAAATGAGCATCGGTAATATAGTTTTCAAGCTTATATGATTTTCTAAACACATACATCGCCACTATTACCCCTCCAGCACCTACCAAAAATGCACCAGAAATAAAATAAGCACCAAAATTGGTACTATCCCAACCAGGACGATAGGTAGTAGCAAACAACCAAGATGTAACTGTATGAATAGCAAAAGCAACTGGAATAATGGTTATTGAAAGTATGTTAACTGCTTTGTTGCTAATATTAATTTGCTCGGTGGTATTTTTCCAAAATGAACCTAAAAAATGATACAAACGATCTAACCAAGAAGTAGTTTTACCTTTTAGTTTAATTAAGATAGCTAAGTCTGGCAACAAAGGAAAATACAAGAGTAAAATACTTACAAAGAAATAGGTGGTGATTACAATCACATCCCACATAATTGGACTCTGTAGTCTTCCATGAATAAATAAATTGTAGAATCGTTCTGGCCGACCCATATCTACAATAATAATTAAAGATGCAAATGTGATGGCGGATACTGCAATAATTTCTGCAATTCTAGTTAATGGCGTACTCCAATGAACATCACTTAATCTTAATACTGCTGTAATTAATGATCCTACTAAACTAATAGCCACAAAAAAAACAAAATTAGAAATATAGATTCCCCAAGAAACATAATCTCTTAATCCAGTTACCACCAATCCCTTTGTTAATTGTCTATAGTATGCATACATACCAACTGCACAAAAAACCAACAAAATACTTACCCAAATTTTACCAGGTTTACCAAATTGCTGAGGAAGCAAATCCTGAATAATTTTATTTTTAGCTGAAATTTCCACAAGATGTAGTTTAGATGAACATTAATGTTTTACATCCCCCTGATCTTCTCCTTCGAATGCAAAGTTTCTATTAACTGGAGGCAAATAATATACACTAGGCTTTGTACCTAAGTCTTCCATTAATCGATAGCCTGCTTTATCCCTCAATAACTCACTGAATCTAAATGTTTCAGCACCGTTGGTCACTGAATCTTCATTGCTATCACCAAAAAAGAAAACACCATTAGGACAAGCAGAAACACAATGTGGCAATTCCCCCTTCCTAACCATATCAGGACAGAAATCACATTTACCTACAGTTCCTACTTTTTGCGGCATACTGGTTTCGCATGAATAGGGTTTCTCTGCAATGGCTTTGGGCAAATCCAACTCTTCCCAGTTAAATACTCGGGTAGAATAAGGACAAGCAGCCATACAGAATCTGCAACCAATACAACGATCGCTATCAATTAATACAATACCATCTTGTCTTTTAAATGTGGCATCTACTGGACAAACTTTTACACAAGGTGGTTCATCACAATGCATACAAGTAGTGGGTTGCCAATATGGTGCCGTTTTTTCAGACTCTTGAATTGGATGAAGTTTAATCCAATTTTGATCGGGATGAATTTGGTGAGCATGATTACAAGAAGCTTGACACTTTTTTAAATTTTTGCACCTCGACAAATCAATTACCATTACAAATTTTCTACCAGGAATTCCCATTCTTTCAGCTTGATTGGTCATAGCAGACAACTCAGGAACTGGCTTTAAAAATGCTTTATCTACTTCAATTATTTCACCATCAACAGATAGCAACTTAACCATCTCCCCTGATGGCTTCACAACTTCTTCTGGACTTGGATCAAAAGGACTATTACATCCTGCAACCGCAATACTGCCTAAGATTCCTGCGGCAATAAAATCTCTTCTTGAACTATTATCTAGATGCATAATAACAAATTAATGGTTGCTAACTCTTGACCCAGGTTAGCAATTCCTGATTGGTCACTTTTCGTTTTTCACTACTTAGTTTTGAAACCTCCACTTCAACAAGTTGACCGTCTTGAGTAAGCATTCTAACTGTTTTAGTTTGCTTTTCCGGTGCACAAGGAATAACTGATTTTTTCCTAGAAAAAAGATTTAGACTAGAAAATGAAAACAGCGAGAAAAAAGAAAAAATACCAACACCAAACAATAGTTTTCGTCTATTGCTTGGAGCTGGTAAATTTGGATCGATTTGATTAATCATACAATTACTTTTTCAATGAACGCATGAAGACAACCAAATTCCAGATGTCTTCTTGTTCTGGTAATTTCTTTTTAAATGCAGGCATATCATCTCTTCCTTCTACAACTTTGTAAAACAAAGAACCATCAGATTGTTTTTGAAATGCAGCTGCACTAAAATCTCCAACAGGGGTTTCTAATTGTGCAGCTTTTTTACCATCTCCAAGTCCTGTTTTACCATGACATGATGCACAATGTTGAATCCATAAAGTTTTACCGTCAGCAATACTTGCTGCGCTAGACTTAATTGGATTGACTGTTTTATTAGCCTTATCAGGAACTGGCCAAGGTTTAGCTTGAAAGAAATTCACATTTGAAACTGTTATAAAGAGAACAGCAAACGACATTAAAAAAATGTTCTTCATTTTTGATTTGTTTTTAGGATTGTTATTTAAAAATTCCAAAGCCTAGACATATTGAATCCAATAACATATTGGCCTTTGGTGAAATCATTCTGATTTAAGAAACTATTATTCTGCGGAACAGTATATCCGTAGTTGCCAAAGAAAACCTGAAAATCGTGACCACTAGACTTCATATCTAATCCTAGACTTAAATTGGGCTTTGGATTATTCATATAATGTGTGGTTAAAGGCTGCTCATAATTAAATATGATAGAGGTTTTTGGCGATATTTTATAGCGAGAAGTTAATGAATAAGATATATGATCGTTTTTCATTTTAGGCTGCACAACATTTTTATCATCTAAATAACCTTCAACATTATTAAAGTGTGTATAATTCAAACTAGCCTGAATAGAAAACTTTTCAGAAATTTTTCTGGCAACCATCACTTGACTAAAATAACTTAACCGATCAGTTGTATTAATGATTGGCAACACACTACTTTTAGCCCTAGTATCCATAGCAATATCACCGAAAAGGGTTACAGAAAGAGGTATTGTATTATCTCTTGTTTGTTTAACCAACCCTAGCTTAGCATTTAAATCTACCTGCATATTGTAGTTGTTTGCACCAAAACCTACTTGCAAATTGTCTAACAATGAATAACTAAAACCTAAGCGCATATTGGCGCTTCCAAATAATCCAAATAAATCGGTAAATCCCTTATCAGTAGTAGCAAAACGATGATAAATATCAAATTCAAATGTTCCTTTAATAGGCACCATCACCGTTTGATTGTCGATCAAAAAGTTGCCCTCAAATGTATTTCTAGCATATGATTTTTTCTTAACCACAGTTTCGGATACTGCTGTAGAATCTTGTGCTACTAATTCAACAGTATTTACACCAATGGCTACTAGTAGGAACAACAGCAATCTGATGTTTTTTACAGTAATATGAAATATATTTTTTTTCATTTTATATGTTTTAGTTGTTTTTAGCCCCTTGGTTTATCCAAGCATAAATCTTTGCAGTATTGGTAGCATCAGGTGCAGCGCCCAAAGGCATTACAGGAGATTTCTTCCCATTCATCCATAAAATCAATAAGCTATTTTCGGGATCGTTTACTTTAAAATATTTACCAATCAATAAAGAATTATACGCACTTGAAGTTGTTAGTACAGGTGTTTTTCCACCTGCCCCATGACAACCACTGGTAGCACAACTTTTTTCGAAAATGGGTAAAATATCTTTGGAGAAACTCATGGTAGTTGTGATACTAGCTCCTGCACTTTTTACTATTGTAGTTGTTTTAACACAACCTACTAATACAGCAACCAGCAGCACTATTGAAGCAATGAGTATTCCTATTTTTTTCTGAAACATGATACATTTTTTTATGGTAAACCAATGGAATCAATTATTTCTGAAACTTCAATAATAAGTTTGGTTGAATCCCATGTTGATTATTAGATTTATTCCAATAAGCAATCCCAAATGGTTGATCAGCAAGACTGGTAAAGTCGACGTCTTGTTTTAGAACGTCTCCTGTTTTAAGTGCGCGTTTGAATTCGTATACCCAACCTGTACCGCTAAAACTAGCTTTCATTTCAATATCTGCGCGTCCTCTTAATACAGGGCTCATGATATAACCTGGAATACGATTAGGACCAACACTACCTGTAACAGGATCTCCAATTCTTTGGTAACCTGTACCAATATTAGGGTCTATAGATCCACCTGTATAAGAAAGTACACCAGTAGAACTTACCCCTGTTACTAATTTTGCAGCACCAGAAGTAGTATCGGCAACGGTAATATAATCACCAGTACTTGCAGGTATAATATATTTAGGAACACTTACTAAAGCTCCAGTACCATCTAATTTTAATTGCTGGGTATTAGCAACTGAACCTTGAGTTGCATCAGCAGTATAAGTTGGTCTATTAGGCCAAGTGGTAGAAACACCACTTACTACTAAATCATCAAAATGTCGTCCATTACCATTTCCACCTACTAAATTCATTACAGCAGGACCGCCTGCCCAGTCTTGATAATTGTCATCCATAATACCATAAGCAAACCCTCTGCTTGGGTGTAACCACCACATATCAATTTTTTCGTTGGTCCCATTGGTATAGTGACCTCCACTACCAGCATTAGAAACCATTACAGCAGGAGTAACTGCTACGTTTAAATAAGGAGTATAAATATGACAAGAAGCATAACAAGTTTGAGTAGCAAATTTTGGGGTAGAATTATCAATATCCCATAACATTGCAAATTTATCTTCCCCAAAACCGTCTCTGGTTAATTTACCATTCAAATCAAACTGTTTTAAACCTGGCTCCACTGCCCAACGTTGGGTAGTTGGATTAAAATACCAAGGAGAACGAAGAATATCTTTCTGTCTATCTTCTACTTCTACTAAAAAGTAAACACTGGTATTATCGTACATAGCACGCATTGTTCCGGTGTAGTTTTCACCAATATATCCCGCAAAAATTCCATTACCTGGATCAGGCACAGTTGCGGAGAAAGACAATTTTTGCGCATTGGCCCATGATGCGTCTATAGAACCATCAATAGTGGGTGCTGCAGTAGTTTTAAGTGCCAATAACACATTAGAACTTTCTGAAGTGGCAGGTAAGATTACCTGGTCGTTTTTTGTGCAGCTTACTGCATATCCAACTAGACATACTACAGTAGTCATTATCCAGAACTTAATACTGTTGAAGAATTTCATGATTGTAAATTTTGTTCTATACAAAGGTTGTAAATGCCTTTAGCACAAAACCTACCATCAAGCAGATGACTTTATGACTTAAATCATATTTATTGACAATTCCATGACATAAATTCTGTGAATCTATTTTTTGGCCCTATATTCATTTGAACGAAATTCACCTCATGAAAAGATTAACTACGCTACTGCTATTCATTGCTGTCAATGGTTACGCC
>JBKBWE010000195.1:0-5542 GCA_046289145.1 Sediminibacterium sp. | reverse complement strand
GCTTTGTTTGTTCTATTTTATCCAAGTATTACTCAGAATTCTTATGTTCGTTGTCGTGCAATTGTTCTTTCACTGACCGATGGCTCATACTTCTATTTAGCTACTACTAAACGCCCAAATGAAATGACTTTGCCATTATTCCGCATGCTATAGAAGTAAATGCCGTTCTGCAAATGATTCATATTCCAATGTATTTCACCCATGTTTTCATTTATTTCAAATCGTTGTATCACCTTGCCGGTAAAGTCAACCACCTGAATAAAAGCTTCCTGCATTTGTTGCTCATTCAAATTGTATTTGAACGTTACTTCGCTACTAGCTGGATTGGGCACTACCTGAATCAAAGAAGTAACTTGAGCGGACATCACATTTGATTCTGGTAATAATCTTTGGCTTCTTTGCGCCACAGCATCATCAGATAAAGAGAGCGGCGCCGCCACATAATTATAGCCATAAAAGAAATTCAGAATACCTCTTGCCTGCTCCCCGGCGCGACCAAGATTACGATCTGCCAAGGCTACCAATGCGGCTACTTCCGTTTCATTAAAGTCAGCAATCGTGCGCCCTTGATCCATTGCTTTTATTTTCAGATCCGTTATTTTTTGATAATCTTCATAAACGCTTTGCTGCCATGCAGTCAACTTAAACTGCGCAGCTATGTTATTCAAAGATTTCTTAGCCTGGGCTGTATTTTTTTCTTGTAACCAGCTTTCTACAATCTGATAGGAAGACTCCAAATCATTTTTCTTATCCAGCCATTCTCTTACTTTTTTCAAATCAATCGGCGCTGTTATTAGGTAATGACGCAGAATAGCGTCTGCACGCCAACTCCACTGATTACCCGCCTCTGCCAGGCGACTTTCCAGAGCGCTGCGCTCGGTGGAAGTGTTTTGCGCGGCTCTCACTGTATTTAGTTGCTCCACCGACAGAACCTGCTCCATCGTACGTTGTAAGCTAGGACTAAAGAGTGCTTCTGGATTAGCTTTCAATAGTTTGACTGCAAAATCCGACGTAAAAACTTCTTTTTTATCTAAAACCTGTTTCAGTACTTCTGTTGACAACCAGGGGGAAATACCCATTAGCTTTTCTTCTAAAGCAGTCGAGCTACCACGTTGTACCTTGTCAATTTCCGTTGACAGGGCATTGGTATTGCCATTATCCAGCTTGCTGTTGCGGGTTTGTAGTTCGGTATCGTATTTTGATTTTTGAGTATTATATCCGTTTTGCAGGCTGGCGAGTTCACTAGAAGATAAGCTACCGCCGCCCATAATAAAACTGGTACAGCCGGAGCCATTACTGGTAAGGGTTTTAACGACCCCAGTAGTATTCATTGGATTTTCTCCGACTACATTTTGATAGTAGTATTGAATAGAATAATTAGTATTGTTACGATAATCAGAGCCAGTAGGAGAACTACGCAGACTAAAAGTATTACCGGCAGCTGCCAGAGAAGAGCCTTGCGGCGTAGCAATACCTGATACATTAGGATCGGTATAGTTTACCACCAGGAAATCATAAGCCGCATTGGCGTTGTTCAGATTGCAAAGAAATTTTAGTCCATTAGCCGGGATACTGTTGTTGCGATTGTCTCCAACGGCATAATTGCCAGCATACAAATTCGTGTAACTATTTTCCCGAACCACGTTATTGGCATCGCCGGTATTCAGGCAAAATACACCGGCTGGTCCGGGGGTAGCCGTAGGGTTGTACCCGGTAAAGCTATTGTTTTGTACCGTATAACCGCTACTTGCACTGAGATATACGCCATAATTATACGAGCCGGTGCTGTACTGCCCCACGTTGAACGCATTGCCTGTAGCTGAAATATTGTTGACACTGCCGGCATAAACGCCTAGTGCGCTATTCCTAAAGGTAGAACCACTTACTGAAAAGGTACGACTGGTACTGCTATTGGTGCCGTACACCCCGCCGACAAAACCATTAAAATTAGAACCGCTTAATACCTGATAACCTGCATCAATTGTGTAAATGCCATATTTTTTATCTGCTAGGCTTGCGCTTAGATTTCTAAAAGTACAATTAGTAAAGGGAATGCCATAATTATCCCAGATCGTAACCATCCCTACATAGGTGGTCTGTGGGTAATAGCTCCTTAATTCAAATGTACAATTATTAAAATAACTTTCATTATCAGCTATATTATAACGCAAAAATTCTACTGCGCGACGGTTATTTTGGAAAGTAGTATTATCAGCTTTTATAATGCCACCTCCTTGAGTAGTGATACCATTAGTACCCGTAACAATGGCATTATTAGCATGATCTATAAAAGCACCATTCTTTAATTCTAAGGTACCTTGGTTGGCTATTGTTTGGGATTTTGTAGGATCTCCATTAACTTCAATCCCAGTCCAGAACCCTACGCATTTTGGTGAATAAGTAGAAATTCTTCCCCCGTTTACTAGTAATTTGGCTCCTTTTTCTATGACTATTTTCTTATTTATTGACATTAAAAGAATGCATTCAATATTAAGTGTGCTACCAGATTTTATAGTAATATTACCAGCCACTATTTTACCATTAGGCTGGGTTGCCCACGACCAAGTTGTATTGGCATTAATAGTTATGTCAGCACCATTACTCTCTCCTGCTCCCGTTCCAATTAAGTTGCTTATTGACCAAAGATTTAACCTATAATTTTCTAAGGCAAAATGCATTCGCGCTGCTTGCCCTTCAGTAAAGCGAGTTTGACACTCATTTGCATATGACATATAATTTTCTACTGGATATGGAAGATCAGGCACATCTAAGCTACAATCATTTGGCACTGG
Organism: Sediminibacterium sp.; assembly: GCA_046289145.1. Taxonomy (GTDB): domain Bacteria; phylum Bacteroidota; class Bacteroidia; order Chitinophagales; family Chitinophagaceae; genus Sediminibacterium. Next base: position 2,750 of record JBKBWE010000195.1, on the reverse strand, counting down.
AGAAGGGCAACTCCCTGATGTATATAAAGGACCACTAGCAGGAGGAGTATCACAAACAAAATCTCCTTTTACTAAACACTCATTATTAGCATGGCATGTGGAATATGGTGGCGAAAAGAAGCCATCGTAACCCCAAACGTGTAATAAAGATAGGTAATGCCCAGCTTCATGACTTAAAGTATTCAACTCGTTGCCTACAGCAGTACCTGTCGTGCCTATGTAATGATGAACAGCCACAATGCCATCAACATTCGAAGGTGCAGGTGGAAGGTATGCATATCCAGAAATGTTTGCACAATTGATATCTACATCTTGTTCTTTTATACATCTAACAACCCATATGTTTAGATACTGATCACTAGGCCAAATACTTTGGCTTTTAAATTCTGCATCTTTATTTCTCGCGATATCAGGATTTGAAGTTTGGATTCTAAGTATACCATTTGTACAATTACCATTAGGATCGATAGTTGCTAGTTGAAAGCGTATCTTTTGTATCTATGCCCCCTTCCAGTCCAGCAAACTGAGCATTCATCTGAGATAGCGCTTCATTAATTTGCGAGTCGCTAATATTCTCTGGTCCATTATTATGAAATATATGAAATACTACAGGTATGATTCGTTTATCTGCAATTGTATTTAGTGATCGTTGAGTAATAACTTGGCGATAATTAGATTCAAACAAATTTAGACTATCGTAATAATTAGGATATGCCTGAAGGAATCTGTTCATTGTTGTACCAAATCCACAGGTATCTTGGCATTTTAAATTAGCGGAAATTGATAAAAGGGAACCCGCTAAAACAAGGGCTAATATGTTTTTCATTTTATTATATTTTTAGTAAGAAAGGAAATTAGAACTTAATTAATTTTTGATTTGCGATATAAAGACCATCTTGAATAATAATCAAATATATACCAGCAGGAACTTGCTCTATATTTAATTCAAAAATCCCATTGAAACCTACTCTATCGTTAAATATTAGCTTTCCAGCTAAATTCACGATTTTAATAGTCAAATTTTGATGCGAGTTATTAAATTGAGATGCTTGAATTAAAATTACTCCTGAAGTTGGGTTCGGAAATATATTTAATTGTGATGTAAATACTTGCTCATTTGTAGGTACTGTATCATCTAATTTACAATCTTGATATTGTGTATCCGTATAAATTTGATTATTATTTTCTTCAAATGATACTAATCGATCAGCACTTCTACTGGCAAATGCGCAAATAAAGGGTTCATTGAATGGACATTTTATGTTACCAATTCCTTCTATCCAAGAAAAAATACAATCCTGGCTTGTTGGAGTACCATTATTTCGATAGTATGTTCTTTTAAAATTCCATCTCTTACGAATTGTATTATCTAGTAGTTGAATAGAATCAATGGAGTTGACAATTACAGAACCTCCAGCTTCTGAATTAACAATTCCATAATAGAGGGTATCTCCTATTTTGAAATTAGCATCATAAACTAAGTATTCCGTTGTATCAAAAGCATATCTGGGCTTAGGCAATACCAGCGTTTTGGTTCCTTCCGTTCTCAGCGCTCCGAAATAAGATAAATCTTCGTTGGTTTCTTTAAATGCACTGTCTTTGGAAGTGAATATCTTTTTATAAGAGCGTCCTTTTATCAAGGTGTCTCCTATAATGCCATAATGTACAATGATGGTGTCATTAGAAAAGATGTGTTGCACTTCCGTCCATACCGCATTTTCTAATGGAAAAGGAAAGGCAGTTTGAGTCTTCCCTTCAAAAAGGGTAAATAAAAAAATAAACAAAAATACCTTGGTGAAATTCTTTTGCATCATACTTGCATTTTGATTTTTAATAAATATCCAAGTTGCTACTGCACAGCAGCAATTATACTTGTAGCATTTCATTACGAGCGAAAGAAGGAAAACCGCCTATGCTTTTCCTCTTAGCATAGGAGATACGTGTGTGTTACTCAGGTAGTGTTTGTAAGTGCTGTATTTATTAGCAGTGTAAAGGGTAGTGTAATATGGAATAGCCGATCAAATAATTTTGACTTAGATTATTAAGCAATAGTTTGGTTTACTTATCATCATTACGAAACAAATATAAATATTATTACATCACAGCGCAAGAGGTGAGCAAAACTTTAACGGCTATTCGGCGACATTTTACATAAATTTAATATTGCAAAAATTGCCCAGCAAATAATGATAAACTCAGGCACTATTTATTAATAACAGCATAAAGTAAGCAGCGCATTTTTAGAAGAAAGAACCAATAGCTATACGGAATGAACCTCCCAAAGTAAGTTAAAGAACCTATGAAGGTAAGTTAAAGAACCCCTCTAGGTTCAACCTTGAACCTACCTAGCATGAACCTTGAACCTCTGAAGCATCTTGATTGAACCTCCCCAGGTTCTGCATTGAACCCCTACAGGTTGAACCTTGAACCTACCTAGCATGAAGGAAGAACCCCTGAAGCATCTTGATTGAACCTCCCCGGGTTCTGCATTGAACCCCTACAGGTTGAACCCTGAACCTATATAGCATGAAGCAAGAACCCCTGGAGCATCTTTATTGAACCTCTATAGGTTCTCCCTTGAACCCCTCTAGGTTCAATTGGGCATAAGCAAGTATCAATCGGCAGGATGCAAAAAAAGAAAGCCACTACCCGGGCAGCGGCTTCCATTTCTATCAAACATTGCATTATATTAGATAAATTGTATGGAGTAAAATATTGAAAATAAATAGTTTATGCAATTTTCCGAACCT
>JBKBWE010000194.1:0-5573 GCA_046289145.1 Sediminibacterium sp. | reverse complement strand
TTGCCATTCCCTAATAATAGATTTCCATAAGATGCATCAATGCTACAGAACTGTGGCAATAAATCGAAGAAGTTACCTGCTGCTAGAATATCTTTATTTCCATCATTATTGATATCATCTACTACCAATGCCTGAATGCTAGACAATTGTAGTTGATAAGGCAAAGGTTGAACAGTAAACCCTTTATTACTATTATTGATGGCAATGATGGAAGCTGCTGTATTTACAGTTAATACTGTTGCATCGGAAAGATTATTGGGGAATAAAGCTTGAATTGTTTTGGGTGCAAAATCTTGGTGTTTTAAATTTTCTTTTTTTAATGCAGGAAGCTGTTCGGTAATATCTTTCTTTAAAAAAACCGGCATATCTGCTCCATTAATGGTGTGGCTGAATATTTTTTCAATGCTGCCATTTTTATCAAAATCTTTTAAGAACACTTTTACTGGCGCATCTATGCCTGGGCGTAAATAAAAGTTCTCTCCCAAATTACCCAATACTAAATCAGTATCCCCATCATTGTCTATATCAGCAGCAACAACTGTTTGCCACCATCCCAACTGATTTTCTAAACCTGATTTTTGTTCAATAAATTGCTTGCCATTAAAAGTATAAATATGTGGATACATCCACTCACCAGTAATAATTAACTCAGGTTCTGCAGTACCCATCACATTGGCATATACTGCTCCTGTAATCATTCCCAAATTCATTAAAAAAGGAGCTACAGTAGCACTTACTTCTTTAAAGTTTCCATTCCCTTCGTTTTGATACAAAAAGCTTTTAGGGGCTATGCCGTATTGTTGAGGTTCACTCCTACTACCAATAAAAATATCCAACTTTCCATCTTTATCATAGTCTAGTGGAATGGCAATTCCACAATTAGTATGACTGATTAAGAAACTTCCGGACTTTAATGTAAAACCACCTTTCCCATCGTTCAAATACAATTGATTCTGATAAATATCCGACGCGGCAGGCGCTGTATTACCGCCTCCTCCTACAAATAAATCTTGATCACCATCTTGGTCTGCATCAAAGAAAAATGCTGCAGTAACATCGGTAAATTTATATTTTTCAAAATCAGGTATCTGCTGCAATTTAAATCCATTGCTTCCTTGAATATAAAGTTGACTGGCCTGTCCATTGGCTCCTCCAATAAATAGATCTTCTAATCCATCTTTATTGATATCTGCAGTTGCTCCTTTGGGCCCCAACTTACTGAGCATAAAAGGAATATTTCTTTCAATATAGAAATCTACTTGATCGTCTTCAGTGTGCTTGTTTAATTGCAATGCAATTTCTTGGAATAATGCCGTTGGTATTTTTTCTGCATTGGGCACAAAAGGCTTTGCAGTAGAAACATCATATACAATTTTATGCAACTGATTAATCGCAGGTTTTTGTATAGTAGTAATGGCTCTATTAGGCCATATAATTTGCATAGAGTCTGGCGCTGATTTTCCTACCCCGATGGTTTGCTTATATTCTACTGAACTCTGGAAGCCCTTACTAGGTATGAGTTCCCTAGTAATAACTTGATTGTTTTGAAATAATTTTATGGTGCTTCCAATGGCAAATAGGTTTGCACCTTGATATTTTAATTCTACCGACAAAAAGCCATCTTTATTTTGATCTCTACTATTATTCTTGTATACAGTTGCTAATTGGTTAACATTGTTTACGATTAAATCTAAGTCGCCATCATTATCCAAATCAGCATAAGCTGCACCATTTGAAAAACTAGGCTTATCTAAACCCCAATTAGTACTTTCATTGGTAAACCTAAGATTGCCTTGGTTTTTAAACATACTATTAGGAATAGGTACCGAAGGCATTTTGTCAATTACATTATTGACTTGCTCTCTTTTTCCTTTCAAAACCATTTGATTGACCACATCATTGGCAAAAAAATCAATAAAATCCTGATCGGTTACATCTCTATAAATACCATTGCATACTAGTATATCGGCTAATCCATCATTGTCTGCATCAAACATGAGTGCACCCCAACTCCAATCACTGGCAGCAACGCCGCTGTAAAATGCAGTCTCTAAAAATTTTCCTTCGCCATTGTTTACTTGCAATGCATTTTGCGTAAACTGATTAAAAAAGTCCTGATTTTTTTTGAGCATGTATACATCATACCCTTCAAATGAAGTATTGGTTTTTAATCTGTAATCATCTCCAGGCAACATATCTGTTGTAAAAATATCTGGCTTGCCATCGTTATTAATATCTTGCAAATCAGCCCCCATAGAAGAGAAGCTGATATGTTGTGTTCTTGTTGCTATTTCATCTTTGAATGTTCCATTGCGTTGATTGATGTACAAATAATCTTTCTCAAAAAAATCATTGGAAACATACACATCAGGATAACCATCTAAGTTAATATCACCAACTGTAACTCCTAAGCCAAAACTGATGATACTTCCATAAATGCCTGCTTCTTTGGTTACTTCAATAAATTGTCCATTTTCATTTTTATATAAATGATCGCCTCCACCTTTTAAGAAATCTGCAAAAGGTGCTTCAGCATCGGGTATATTACGCATATTGGCGTAATTCAATGTATTTACAGGAATAGGACTATTATTCACCAAAAAACAATCAAGGTCACCATCTAAATCATAATCAAAAAAACTTGCTTGAGTAGAATAACCATCATTGTCTAAGCCATAAGAAGCTGCATTTTCAGTAAACGTATTGTTTTTGTTATTGATGTACAATTTGTTCTTTCGCTTTTCTTTTTGCAACATATTGCCTGCATTGCAAACATATATATCTAACCACCCGTCTGCATTAATATCTACAAAAACTACCCCTGTACTCCATTCTCCATCATAGGTAATTCCAGCTTTTTGCGTAATGTCTTCAAATTCAAAATTGCCTTTGTTTAAATATAATTTATTGGCAGTTTGATTGGCTGTAAAAAACACTTCAGGCAATCCATCATTATTTAAATCACCTGTTGCAACTCCGCCACCATTATAAAAATTACGGTACTTAAATACATTAAATTCTTCTGATTCAGTTAAGGTATTTGTGAACTCAATATTGGTTTTAACCTCCTCAAATAAAGTATCTTTTGGCTGATTTCTGCACGAAACAATTAATCCAATTAGTAAAAGGAATGCCAGGAATTTATTCATACGCATATGCTAAATTACACAATGTGTTCTTGAGAAAAGCCTAATTAAATATTTAAATTAACCCTAAATAAAGGGAGATTTAAAACAAAAATCCCTCCGAAATCAGATGATCTCGGAGGGATTCATATTAATTAACCTAGGATACTAGTATCCGAAGTTTTGCTTCAAGTTAGGATTAGAAGACAATGAAATGGTTGGGATTGGATATACCACTTTGTATGCATCAGATGCATTTGGTCTTTCTTCAACAGGAGCGTTGAATACACCAAAACGAATCATGTCAGTTCTTCTGTGACCTTCTAAGTATAACTCACGACCTCTTTCAGCTAACAATGAAGTGAGTGTTACAGATCCAAGAGCTGTAGCTCTACGCTTAGAACGCAAATCGTTTACAATAGAAAGAGCAGTTTCTCCATTTGCTCCTGCAGTACCTCCTCTTAATAAAGCTTCTGCTTTCATTAAGCGAACATCAGAGAAACGGAAGAAAGGAAACTCGTTTGCACTTCCCCATGCACCATCATTAATGGTTGTAGGATCAAGAGGAAACTTATTTAAACGGATACCACTTGCTTCACCATTAAAGAAGATAGATGCGTTACGTGTAAACACCAATGGGTTACCGCTTCTGTCGAACAAGTTACCGACTGGATCACCAATAGATCCTGGCTCTTTAGGACTACCTGGTTTTACCGGACCACGAGCTTGTCCAACCAATAGACCAGCAGTTGGACCAACTAAATTAGTGTATCCAGCCAAGGTATCGCTCTTACGAACGTCATTTCCTTCAAAGCTATCGTAGAATTGAGAAAGAGTTACGAAACCATTCCAAGAAGAAGGAGTTTGGTTGTAATGCCAGCTCTGAGAAGTCTGCCATCTTAAACCAGCACCGTTTCCTGCTCTAGCATCACCACCTGCTTTACGAACAAAAATGTTCTCAGAAGATGCAGTACCATTGTCCCATTTAAAGTTATCCCAATAGTAAGAATCAATTGCTAAGCTAGTGTTTGCAGCAACTAAGTTACAATACTCAATTACTTTGTTCATATCAGCAGCAGCAAAAGTATAAGGGCCAGCTGGTTTAGTTGGGTCTTGCTTATAAACAGCTTTGTTTAAATAAGCTTTTGCCAATAAAGTCCAAGCAGCTTCTTTAGTTGCTTGTGCACGGTTAGCACCGTTGTAAGCAGGTAATGCTGGAACTGCAGCTTCTAATTCAGCAATGATAGCATCAATAGCAGCAGATCTGGTTAATACATCAGGAATTGCATTTGCAGCAGCAGTTGCAGGTCTTGATTGTACTTGACCATAAATATCACAAGTTAAGAAACGGAAGTAAGCACGTAAAAACTGTCCTTCTGCTTTTTCTAAACCTGTTTTGGTTTCAGCAATTAATGTAGTTTGAAACAATGCACCATTTAAACCATTCCAAGTATCGTTGATTTGGTTATGGTCAGCAGCCCAAGTGTGAAGGTGCAAACGACGCCATGTACCAAAGTCGTCCCAGTCGGTACCACGAGTTGGTCCCATGATTTCATCGGTAGAATGCTCTTGCAATCCAAACCAGTTACCCTGGCCACCGGTTAATTGGTTTAACTGCTCGTAAACTGCTGCAATAGATGGTGCTGTAGGAGCGCCACCTGCTTGGTTTGGAGCTATGGAGTTTGGTGCCTCCAACTTTGGATCAAGCTTGGAACAAGACGAGATCGCAAGTACACTTACTGCCGCGGCAGGAAGAATGTAGCTTTTTATTAAATTTTTCATATTGATCAATGTTTTTGTTGTTCTTTATTAAAACCCAACGTTGATACCTAAAGTAATAACAGTTGGTCTTGGGTACTGTGTATAATCAAATCCACGAGAAGGGATACCGTTGATGCTCTTGTCTACGTTAACCTCAGGATCAATACCAGAGTATTTACTAAACAATGCCAAGTTTTGGCCAGAAGCAAAAGCAGTTAAAGTTTTTATTGCTTTACCCTTGATGTCGAAAGCATAGCTTAAGTTCATATTGGCTAAGCGAATAAAATCTCCTTTCTCTAAGAACCTTGTTGATACAGAACCTGGGTTAAATGGATTCTCAGGACCATTACCAATTGCATAAGTTACGTTACGTGCGTTACGCAAGCTACCTTTCAATAACAACGCATTCGCAGTATTGTTGTAAATATAATGTCCAGTTACAGCATTTAAGAAAACACTCAAATTCCATCTTCCGTAAGAAAATGTATTTGTTAAACCAGCAAACATTTTTGGCAATGCAGTACCAACCAATTGGTTAGAAGCACCAGCAGCATAACGAGCATTACCGTTTCCATCAAATCCTTGGAAAACAGGCATTGACCAAGTAAAGATTGGATTTCCGTTGGTTAAGGTTTGAGCAAATGCTCCAGTTAAACCTTGTCCACTTACCGCACCAGTATTAATTGG
>JBKBWE010000193.1:0-5617 GCA_046289145.1 Sediminibacterium sp. | reverse complement strand
TCGCATAAAAGGAAATCCAATTGAGTCATATTCATATTTATCATCATTGTAAATGCCGTCTGAATTACAAGATATAACCGCACTGAGCATGAATTCAATATTGTTTGCAGTATCTGTTATGTAAGCAATATCTAATAGAAATCCATATGCATCACCTACTTTATTAAAAATTTTTACATTAGGGTACAGGGTTTTTCTTTCTGAACCTTGCAACAAAAATTTACAGTAGGTATCATAATAATAACTTGAATCATAAGAAGGAGATTCAGATTCTCGTGGAAATATGCTCATGTATTTTTTAACAAAAGCATAATCGTCTTCGGTTAAGTTAAAACGTTTTTTTCGAGGAAATTGCTCAGGAAAAATAACTGATTGCAATATATGGTGAAGATCTTGCAAATAGATTCTGTTCTTATTTAAAAATGAAAAAGGTTCATTGATTATTTTTCCACTTTTCATATAGCCCTTACCCAGCAACACATTGGTAGCTTCGTACACAGCATTACTCTTAATGGCCGGCTGCTCATAAATCAAGTTTCCAGCAGTGTCATAAAATTTGACTGGATTGGTGATGGCTTGTTGCTCTACCGTTCGATTAACTTGTAGCCTATGACGTATAATTACATCAGGATATCCTTTTTCTTTTAATTTACGCTGAATATATTCTTGACCTAAGAATTCATACAAACGATTGAACGCATCATTATCACTCACTAAGAAAATTTGTTTAATGTAATTTTCAATAGTAGGCGCTCCATCATTTGCATTTGGTTGATTATAAACATGGTCTTGCGCAACTGCTGCACTATCGGTAATCATAATGCTATTACGAGTAAGCCCATTAATACCCAGTTCATTAATTTTTTCCAATGCTAATAAGGCAATGGGCATCTTAACCGTACTAGCAGGGTAGAAATATTCTTGGCTATTTAATCGATAACTAAACTCTTTAAATGAGGGTTTATTTTTTTTATTTCGGTTTATTTGAGTATAAATTATTTGAACGCGGAAGCTATCAGGATTGCTTGCAATCCGACTAAACCATTTAGGATTGTTGTTAAATGCTCGATGAAGAGGCGATTTGGTGTCAAAAACTTGCCCATTAGCCATGATAGTAAAAAACAAAATAAAAGTCAGAAAAAAGAGATGCTTCATTTACCAAACTTAATGAAAATTGATAATTAACTTTACCAAATGCCACATGAAGCAATTTCCGTATTTGATATGTTTAAAATAGGGGTAGGGCCTTCTAGTTCACATACACTTGGACCATGGCGGGCCGCTCTTCGCTGTTTGGATAACTTAAGTATGCAATATCCTTTAGCTACAGTTAAAGCAGTAACTGTGCTTTTATATGGCTCACTGGCTAAAACTGGAAAGGGACACGGAACTGATATTGCAGTTTTAATGGGCTTAATGAAAGAGGATCCTGTAACGATTGATGTAAACAGCATTAATCCGAAAATAGCCGAAATTAAATCAAGCCATTCTTTATTATTAGGAGGTGAACATGCTATCCCATTTGAGTTTAAAGAAGACCTTGTATTCTTAACCAATGAATCACTGCCTTTTCACCCAAATGGGTTGAGTTTTTTAATTACACTTAACAACGGTGAGCAATTCAGCGAAACTTATTTTTCAATAGGTGGCGGTTTTGTAGTGAAAGAAGGAGAGTCTTCAGCTGGCAATAAAGAAAGTGTAGAGCTTCCATTCCCAACAAACAATGCCGCTGATATTTTGCATTGGTGTAGAAAAACAGGGATGGCCATTCACGAAATGGTGCTAGAAAATGAAACTAGTTGGCAATCAGAAGCAGAGACTAAGAAAGGAGTATTGGCTATTTGGCATGCCATGCGCGATTGTACTTATAGAGGTTGCCATTCAAAGGGAGAATTACCGGGCGGATTACAAGTAAGAAGAAGAGCATTTGAATTAAATAAAAAGCTCATTAATAAACAGCTTTATAATAATTACGAAGAGTGGTTAGCAGCCATTCGAAAAGGGGGAAATTCCTTCAATTATATTTTAGATTGGGTAAGCTGTTTTGCTTTGGCAGTAAATGAAGAAAACGCTTCATTTGGGAGAGTAGTAACTGCTCCAACCAATGGTGCTGCAGGTGTTATTCCTGCTGTATTGCAGTATTATATTGCTTTTTGTGAAGGTGGAACGGAAGATAAAATTATTCAATTTTTACTAACTGCCTCCGAAATAGGATCCATCTTTAAAAAGGGAGCCACTATTTCAGCAGCTATGGGTGGCTGTCAGGCAGAAATAGGTGTATCATCCGCTATGGCTGCAGGTGCACTCACTGAATGCATGGGGGGCACACAACAACAGGCTTTAATGGCTGCTGAAATTGCGATGGAGCATCACTTAGGATTAACCTGCGACCCAATTGGCGGTTTAGTTCAGATTCCATGTATAGAAAGGAATACCATGGGTGCTATCAAAGCTATTACTGCTTCGCAATTGGCTTTACAGAGCACGCCAGACTTTGCATTGGTTAGTCTTGATAAAGTAATTGCTACTATGTGGACTACAGCATTAGACATGAATAGTAAATATAAGGAAACAGCCGATGGAGGCCTTGCAATTCAAGTTCCGTTAGGATTAAGTGAGTGTTAAATTAAAACAATTGTTTCAAGTGTAATATTTATTGACAGTTTGCTACCAATAAAATTATAGAACAATAAAATCTACATTTTATGGTAACAAATGAAACCAACAAAGCGCAACAGTTCATAAAAGTGGGTTATGCTTTATTTGTAGTATTGGCCGTTTATCATTTATTCATCAATAAAAACGTAATTGATTGTGCCATGAACTTAGGAATTGCCCTAGTTTTTGATCCATTTGATCAACAGGTTAGTTGGAGTAATAGACCAAAGTGGCAAAGAACTTGGTTAATCGTACATGTGTTGATAGCGGCTACTGTGCTTATATTTGGGCTACTTAATAAATAAAATGAAACCAATCTCTATAAGCCCGTTTATTAGAGCAAAGAATGTTTTGTACACGATCCTTCGGGCATACTCTGGCATTTCGGAGAATTTATTGTAAAATAAATAATCTAAAAAAATGCATTAAACAACCTCTATTGTCACTTCGCTATAATCTTTGATTTCATTGTATAAAGTACCACGCTCCACCGGTTGACGACGTACTTGTTTAATTAATTGAACAAGATCTGCTGTGCTCATGGTAGGCGTTTGTTCTTCACTACCTGCCATTGCATATATTTTAGTGGTATCGTCAATAGTACCGTCAATATCGTTCACGCCAAATGACAATGTTAATTGGGCATTCTTTCTTCCCAACATTGGCCAATACGCTTTAATATGGTTGAAGTTGTCTAAATACAATCTGGATACTGCATACATTTTCATGTCTTCCACAATGGTACTTTCGGCAACATTGCTCATATCATTGTCTTTGTTGCGAAACTTTAAGGGAATAAAAGTATTGAAGCCACCTGTTTCGTCTTGTAAGCTACGTAATCGATCCATATGATGAATGCGATGCCAATAAGATTCAATATGACCATAGAGTAGGGTTGCATTACTGTGCATGCCTAATTCATGTGCAGCTTTGTGAATAGCCAACCATCCATCTGCATCCACTTTATCCTCACAGATTTTTTTTCGAATATCTGGATGAAAAATTTCAGCGCCTCCACCTGGCAATGAATCTAATCCAGCTTCATGCGCTAAACGCATACCTTCTGCTACAGATACTTTGGCTTTCCTAAACATATAATCTAACTCAACTGGGGTAAAAGCTTTGATATGTAATTCAGGACGATGAGCTTTAATAGTGCGCAATAATTCTAAAAAGAAATCCATATTCATTTTAGGATGTACTCCACCCACTATATGTACTTCTGTAACAGGTTTGCCATCATAGCTTTTTACTATATGCATCATTTGTTCAATACTCAGTTCCCAACCTTCCTCACGATGTGCATATAGTTTTGAATAAGAGCAGAAAGCACATGAGAACACACAAACATTAGTTGGCTCAATATGAAAGTTTCTATTGAAATAAGTTTTATTGCCATGCTTTTGCTCTCTAACCCAATTGGCAAGTGCTCCCACATAGGAAAGGGAAGCATGTTCAAACAAAGCAACACCTTCATCAAAACTGATGCGTTCTTTGTTTAATATTTTATATCCAATGGATTGTAATTGATGATTTTTCTCGGTGTCTACCAATACCTTAACTGCTGCTGTATTCATGGATCCAAATTTTGTGCAAATTTACACCATTAGAACATCAGAATCCCTGCAATTGTTGCAGATAAATAAGAAGCAAGGGTTCCGCAAAGTAGTGCTCTTAATCCCAACTTAGCTAAATCGGCCCTACGAGTAGGAGCTAGTTCACCAATACCGCCAATTTGCATACCAACACTACTAAAATTAGCAAATCCACAAATGGCAATACTAACTATCAACAAGCCCTTTTCAGATACAATAGGAATTGTTTTTGTGGTTAAATTATTAAACGCCACAAACTCATTAATAGTCAATTTTTGACCCAATAAAGAAGCCGCATTGGCAATATCCACTTGAGGCACACCCATGGCCCATGTCATTGGATAAAATATCTTACTAAAAATTACATCTAAGGTTACTCCAGGAATAATTAATCCAATACAATAATTAATTAAAGCAATCAATGCAATGAATCCAATTAGCATAGCAATTACATTCAAGGCAATCTTCATTCCATCACTTGCGCCATGTGAAATGGCATCAATAATATTGCTGTATGGGCTTTTTACTTCCAACTTCACTTTGCCCATTGTTTGGGATTCTTCCGTTTCTGGAAATACAATTTTAGAAATTACCAATGCGCCTGGTGCAGCCATTAAACTAGCAGTAAGCAAGTATTCTGCTTTAGCACCCATATTGGCGTAAACAATCAAAATTCCACCCGCAATACAAGCCAAACTTCCACTCATACTAGCCAATAATTCACTTTTGGTCATAGTACTTAAATAGGGGCGGATCATTACTTGCGCTTCTACTTGACCAACAAAAGCCGAAGCAACATTACTGAGTGCTTCGGCTCCGCTTACGCGCATGATAAAGTTCATGGCTTTGGCAATAACAGATACAATGAACTGCATTACCCCAAAATGATATAGAATGGCTACCAATACACAAACTAAAATAATAGTTGCGGTAACACTAAATGCAAATACAAATCCACCCTGACTAAAATTCTTCACTCCATCTGGAGCATTAACCATAATGCCACTATAAACAAAAGCAACACCTTCTCTAGCAAACCTTTCTATTTTTTCCATTCCATGACCCAGCAATTGAAAAAAGCGGGTAACAGGGGGAACTTTTAGCACCATTACTGCAATAAAAATCTGCAATAATATTCCGCTAAAAACCAGTCTGTAGTTAATTCTTCGCTTGTTATTAGAAAACAAAAATGCAATGCCCAGTATCAGTACAATCCCAATAATTCCTTGAAACCTTTCCATATACAATCAGTTGGTAATAGATTAGGTTTGAAAGATACGGAATCACTACATGTGTGCTTGAATTTTTTTGTCTAAAACAGATTTTGGAACTGCTCCAATTTGTTTGTCTACAATTTGTCCGCC
>JBKBWE010000192.1:0-5638 GCA_046289145.1 Sediminibacterium sp. | reverse complement strand
AATCTTCTCCGAATCTAGGTTTAGACCATATTTGAGCATGAAAGGGTTCAAGAATATATGGATTGGCTGTTAAAAATTTTTGGTAGTCAATTTCCGGTTTTCCTGATGTGTATACTAAATCAGAAAACGCTTGTAAGCCGGTTGAACTGAAATTAAACCAACGTGCAATTAGAGCAGCAAAAATGTGTTCTGAAGCATTTTCATTAATAGAGTAACCAATATTATTTGTTATTCCAATTGGGAATTTCTCTTCTGTTTCAACGGACTTTACCACATCAATTAGAACCTTTTTTGCTGTTTTTATCCATTCATTTGTTTTATACTTTTCGTTCGAAAGATCAAGCTGAATAATGCTTTTTAAGTTAAATCTAGAAAATATAAAACTCGCTAGCGATTTACTGGATATGTGACTTAATAAATTGCTTACATTATTAATTGGCCTGAATGAATTTTCTTTAATAGTTGCCTCTCCCAAGCGAATAATTCCTTTTGATCCCCAATGTAACGTTCCTAATGCTGCAGTATATTGAAAATCCGACTTGTATGTAATTCCTCTAAAATCCGACATTGCTAACTTTATACATAAATCCAAGGCTCCTTCATCATTTTTTTCATAAAGCTTTAGAATTAGCTCACTAAGATCATCTAAGGTTCCTCTATTTTCTACTATTTCTACCTGTTTCTCTAGTGAAAATGTTTCTTCCATTGAATGTGTTTTTAAAATTACTTCAGCAGAATACTGCTGTCCATGGCTTCAATGTCCAGCTCCCACTATTGGCAATACCAATGTTGGCGGGTGTTTTTTAGGTGCTTTTGCAAATACCTTTGTTATGTGTATGTGCATTGTGTCGCTACGCTATTCTGTCTCGAATAGCTTCTAACCAGGATACAATGTCTCCGTTTGCATCAGAAGTTTGCAAGTCTGCCCAAGTCATTAATGCGGCAACTTCATTATTTAATCTGCGCTTCGCATTGCTTGCTTTCTTTTTCTTTTTTTCCTCGTCAATTGTATTCCATTGGTTTGGACTGTTTGCATTGTGCATTGTAGATGCAACAATTTCGGGAACGTCGTCCATGTCTCCAAATGTGACTGGAAAACCATAAACAGCCTGAATACAATTGGGATGTAAATAGTTTTCAATCTCTCGCTTTACTGTTAACTCAGCCCAATTTTGTCCACCTTTTGCTCTCACCGCATCCCTTTGTGGTTGGTATGGTGGATTATCAGCATCGTCAAGGTCATAAATGTGATATTGAGGAAGTCCAAGTCCACTTAAATAGTCGTGAGTTACCCAATCTTTTAAGGTACCACCACCTAACGGAAATATTGCAACTCTGTCATTAGTGGAAAGATCTGGCAAATCATTTCTTGTTTGATTAACCATTCTGCTTATTATTTTGAAAAACACTACGTCATTAGGGCCTTCTACACAAATAAGCAACCTTGGTTTAAGTGGCTCAGGAAGCATTCCAAGCGTCTTTGCAATAGAACGCATTATATTTTGTTCGTTATCCAAAACAGATATATCTCCTTGTGCATTAGTTGTAACAAATCGCAAATCTTCTTCCTTAATTAACCCCGCTAGTGCAGGGTTGTGTGTCGTTAGGAAAACCTGTGTGTTGTTAGTTTCTGACAATTCCTGAAATGCTTTAATCAACATTTCTTGATAGTTAGGGTGTTGAGAATTTTCTGGTTCTTCAAATGCATAGATAATAGCTTGTGAGTTCTTTTCGTTTCTTCTTCTTTCTGCTTCTGCTCTAAAAAAATTTAATACTATTAGTCTTCTAACTCCACTGCCTCTTTTGTTTATTGGAATATTTCTGTCACTTGATAAAGTAAGATTAAATAACCCACTCCATTTCGGTTCAGATTTGAAGTCAGGAGTTAGTTCATTAGCCAATGCAGGATTCATTTCCTGAAGTTTTGCTAATGTTCTGTTTGCTACTTCAATTGCTTTTGCTTTAACAGACGATTGTATTGCTGCAAGTTCTTGTGCTAACTCTGCAATTGCAGTATTTACGGCAACTTTCATTGGGTCTGTAACTTCTTTGTCGCCATCACTACTTTCTCTATCTGATTTAAATAATGCAAATTGCGGCATCCACTTTTCTAAATAGACCCATGCTTCTTTTGCATCTTCCTTATCGACTTGGATTTCAACTTTTGCAAGATTCAATGCTCCTAGATGATTCCAAATAGCTCTTCTTAGCGATGAGTTTACATTTCCATTGTAATTAGCTGCAGGTACATTAATTTGATTTGCTCTTGTTCTTAATTCGACTCTTTTAAGTGTTAGTAAATCATCTCCGTTTGCTACTGTCGGATGATTTGCTACAATAAAGACTTTTTCAGTAGGAGTCTTTGCGGTACATGAAAAAACTTTTTTTATTTCTAAATCACCATCGCTATTGACTAAATGTTCAGCTTGAAGTGTTGTTGGGTTTGCAGCATCAATAACCAATTGAGTCGGTAATTGAGAAAAAATACAAGTCAACTCAATTTTTGTTTGTTCAGCCGCCAAAGCATCCACATTCAAATCATCTTTTTCAATTTTTACAACACTATTATTAAAGAATATTTCAAGAGCCTCTAGAATGGAAGATTTGCCTGCGTCATTCTGTCCAACGAAAGCAGTTAGGTTATTAAATGAGACAACGGTTTCATTTCTGTAACCACGAAAGTTTTTCAGTTTAAATGATTTTAGTCTCATAATTGGTTGCTAAGTTGTCTTGGTTCAAAGTAGGATGTTGTTCAACATCATTGCTCATAACAAGCGTATTTACGCTAAAACGAGAGTAGCGCAAATACAATTTTTTATGATCGTGTAACCTCAGATACGAGTGGGCATCCGACTCCCAAAGAAACATCTATAAACCTATTTCTCTTCTATCAACCTCTCCAACTTCTCAATCATTTCCCTTTGTTGCTGTAACATCCGCTCATATAACTCAATCATTTTATCGACCGGGTTAAAATTGAAGGTTGGATAATAATTATAGCCATTTGCCTGGTCGTTAAACGTATTCGAGATTATATTCACAGCCTGTTCCTCATCAAAATTCTGAATCGCCTCCACCGGTATTTTCAAAGCAGCCGAAATTTGCTGCAGCAGAGGCGCATCAATGGTTTCCTTTTGCTCAAGCAGTGATATTTTTTGCTGGTTCCATGTTCCTTCGATATAGTCAGGACAGGCCCTTTCTAATTCAACGGCAAGCGTCTCCTGCTTAATACCCAGCATTTCACGAAATCGTTTAACGTTGCGGCCTTCATGCACTTTATGGTTGGTTTTAGTATTATGTAGCATAGAAAAAGTTTCAGGGTACAATAAATGGAAAATTACAATATTTATCCGTAAATATTACGGTAAAATACATACAACAACCCGTAAAATACACAAGTGTCCGGTAGGATACAAGTGGTGAGTAGTGGTTCTTTGCTGCATAAAATATCCCCTATGATAACAGCAAAAAAAAGACGACTCACTGTTTGCAACAAAGGCTTTATTCGCCAACCCAGCAATTGTGTATTCTTCCCCAGCATACTACTATGTGGTAAATGGCTGCGAGATGCAGGTTTTAAGGCCGGCCACACTATAGACATTACCTGTGAGACCGACAAAATAGTAATCACCAAATCTGCATCGCAGCGATTTGATGTAAAGTAAAAAAGCAACTTTTCATGTGCATAACGGTTTCCCGTAATTACATAAACCCTTCGGCTGATATTTTTGGTCTGGTACTTTGCTATGAAGCATGACAGCAATAATAAACTGCTATCATACATGCTATGCATAGCATACATCAGCAACTTAAACATATCAGCTATGGCATGGAGCTACAGACGGCGGATCAAGATAATTCCGGGCGTACATTTAAATTTCAGCAAAAGCGGCATTAGCACTTCCATTGGCGTAAAAGGTGCCAGTGTAACTATAGGTAAAAAAGGCACTTACCTAAACACAAGTATTCCCGGCTCAGGTATTTACAACCGGCAAAAGCTTGGTGGAACTAATAAATCACCTGAGCCGGAGTATCTTCCTGTACAGTACAATGTACCTGAAATAGCGCCGGTTTACAATGCTCGCCAGCCGGTTGATAATATCTTCAGTGCCGACCCGCAGGAGATTACTTCACAGAACATGCAAGGCGTAAAAGAAACAATTCTTGCTGCTCATGATCAACGACTGGCATTAAAGACAGATCTGCAAGAGGTAAAGAGATCGTTGGCCAAATCAAAAAAAAGGCTGATACTTAGTTATGTATTTCTTTACGGCATCCTTATAAAATCAATTGCTCAGAAAACAAAAGAAGACATTTCTAATCAAAAAGAAGCAATCACTCAAATACAGGAACAAATTGATAACAGTGCCGTAGAACTTGATTTTGAATTTGAAGACGATTTGCTCATCGATTACACTACTGTTCTAGAATCGTTCAACAAACTATTCTCTTCCATTAAAATATGGGATGTAACAAGTGCCTACGACCAGGATAGGGTTATTACAAGGTCAGCCGCTTCAATAGTTGTAAGTAAGAAAGAAGTGCGTTTTAACGTAAAAGAGATACCAGACATAAAAGCAAACTTTAAACCGCTATATTTTCAAAATGGCAATGGAGCCGATATTTACTTCTATCCCAACTTTATCATTGTGTATGCATCAAAAGAGAAGTTTGCCATTATAGGACTAAACGAATTGCAATTAACCTTTAGCACAACTCGTTTTATTGAAACGGGTACCGTACCCGCCGATAGTAAAATTATAGACCATACATGGGCCAAAGTAAACAAGAACGGAACACCCGATAAACGTTTTAAAGACAATTACGAAATACCCATTGTTCGCTATGGCAATATTGCCTTGAAAACATCTACCGGGCTTAATGAAGAATATGAATTCAGCAATTATGAATTTGCGGCGGACTTTGCAGAAACATTTTTGAGCTATCAGAATACCATTAAAGCGTTACAGAATATTTAAACTGTATCAGTGTAATGGTTTCCCGTAAAAAAATGTATTCCACCACGAGTAGTTTTAGACAACCAAATTTTTTAAGTATGAAAAAGTATTATGTAAACAAGAATGCTCAAAGCAACGGCGATCATGAAGTGCATGATGAAAACTGTAGATATCTCCCTTCTTCAGACAACAGGAAGTATTTGGGTGAGTTTTCAAATTGCAAACCTGCTGTAACCGAAGCAAAGAAATATTATTCCCAAGTGAATGGGTGTAAAACCTGTTCTAATGAATGCCATACTCAATAACTCACAAAAAGAAATAATATGAGAATAGAAATTCATACTGTAGCTAGCACCACTCCTCAAAAGCTATGGGAGAAAATTAAAAAAGATGTAAAAGAGGAAAAAATAAAAACCTGGGTGTTTGTTAAGGATACCAATGCTGTAGAATATTTAACTCATACTCCTGCGGGTTCACAATGGCACAAAAAAGCCTTACTCAAGGAATCTTTTGCAACTAACCCCTCTCGTTTAGTTTTAAAAGTTACATGGTTTTCAGACTCAGTTCCAGATGAGTATACAAAAGGTTTATATATAGGCCGATTTACAGAGCAGCTAATGCAGGATTATACAAAGGACTTTATAAAACTAGAAACCTTTGCTTAATTTCCATCCATAAGC
>JBKBWE010000191.1:0-5679 GCA_046289145.1 Sediminibacterium sp. | reverse complement strand
TAGTTCCATTATCAATCTCTTCATAATTCGCTTTCAAAACAATAGGGTACTTACGAAATATCGACTCTGGCAACCTGGCTCCCATTTTGTTAAATAAATTAGGTTGAATAAACAGTCTTTTGCCTGAAACCGATGTAAATCCGGGCGATTCGATCTTTAATTCTTCATATATTTTTGGTATTTGCTGTTTTTCTTCTTTGTATACAACGTTCACCACTTTATAAGTTGGCAAGCTAATTACCTGATTGAGGTATTGGGTTCTTTGCTCGCCTGTGGCTTCATGAATCAACGAATGCTGAAGCTCTTGTTGTTCCCCTGAAAATAAGGTATACACGGTAGCATTCAGGTTACCCATTTGATCAATTGCAGCTTCTACCCTTCTGGCCTGTATATTTTCCTTACTGGAATAATTTTTTGTCATTACAACATGCCCTCCTTCTTCATTAATTAATAAGGCGTTTCTATTTCCTGTAAAAGTTCCCATATATCCCATGGCTTTTGACTGACTGGTACATTCTAACCAGATAGTATCTTTCCCATTTGGCACACAGGCTATTACATGATTAAAATTTACTGATGGAAATTCCTCAACTAACCCTCTAGCATTCTCCCCGGAGTTTATCAGCACGTAATGTGCCCTTATTCCAGCTTCTTTGAGCATACTGATCATGAAATTAGACAATGCCTTACAGTCTCCATATTTATTAGTTGCAACATATTTCGCATCAAAAGGTTGCCAGCTTCCAATTCCGAGTTGAATACTTATATATCGGGTGTTCTTTTGAAGGTAGTCATATAATGCTTGCACTTTTTCAGTTGTAGTGTTGACTTTTCCAGCAATTTCTTTTACAACCTGTTTTATGTTGTCAGGCAACTCGTCTTTACCAGCATTGAGTTCATTAAAAAATTTGCCCAACGATTTCCATGTAGCCATATTGCCTTTATATTCACCAATTTCAAATTCGGCCGGAGCAATATAAACAGTAGGGGTAATGTCGCGCCAATCAGGCCTTAACACTTCATCCGGAACTGCCCGATAGTTAGTGATTTCCCAGGTATATATCTTGTTTTTACCTTGATTTATTACCGGCTCATCAACATAGCTGAAATGATTATACCTGAGTGTGTAGTCATTTGGAACTTCAACAATAAATTTACTTGCCTGAACAGCCATGCGATCGCTTTCAACCGGCACCCATTTGGGAAGAAAGAAAATACCGTCGTAAACCTGTTCATCTTCAAATTCTACTGTGTATGGGTATGTTTTATGATAAAATGAAAAACTTTTAGAGCGAAGATCAGTAAGCAAACTAACATCGTCGCCAACACTCATATCAGAAATATCCTTTTTCCGAATACTTTTTATTAGTTTACCTTTTGAATCAAACAGTTTTCCGCTTATGTCGCTAAGTGATATGAATTTTGTGTAACCATTTGTGTAAGTTGCATATTCGTCACCTCGTTCATTTAAAATAGTGACAGCATATTTATGTTTTACTACTGCCTTTGAGATTGATTTAATGGTTACAGAAATGATTTCATTTCGTTTAATTACATCTGCATTAACAGTTAAAGAGTCTGCTATAAGTGATGATGCGTATTCTTGCCCGTAAGCTTTAGATACTAAAATGAATAGAAGGCAATAAATATATTTACCCATGAAATTTAATTTTTCTTGAATACTATTTGTTCTGCATGTTTCTTAACTATAAACCCAAAGAAATTTCTAAGCACTTCATAATCTTCGGGTAAAAAAATTGCCTTATTAAAAAACAGTTTACTTCGTAACATTATGTATTCACCTTGTTTTGCTATTATATATTCAAATCCCCCTTCATTATCATTAAAATTAACTTTGGCACTTTTGGGTAATTCTTCAATACGATATCCCTTTGGAATTTCCATAGTTAGCAAATAGGTTTCATTAATACAATATGGCATTTCAACGGGGTAAAGGCGTTCTGCTGACACAAAAGGGTTTTTGCCATACCCCTCCTTTAACATAGGATTAAAGTAAATAATATCTTCCTCATCGCTGATATTTGCTTTTATATTGTATTTAACTGTAAGAGGAAACTCATATAAGGTAAGTGAATCAATGCTGATGTTATCAAAAGAAAACCCTTGAGGGTAACCATCGGTCAACATTTTCAAAATTTCCTCATTTTTTTTATCTGAAAATTTGTTACGGAGATTCATACTTTCAAATGTGCCAGCCAGGCTATAGTAGCTCCCTTTCATCTTTCCGTTTTCATCATTTGTCAATTGTATACTTGTTATATCAGTATTCGTAACTGAATCGGCTGTAAGTGGTATTAAGGACGGGATTCTATCAATAATACGGGCAGATCTGTTATAACAGTCTGATGGTAAATAACCGAACCCGATTTTGTTCCTGGAAGCATCAAGTAAATAATATTGTTCTCCGATTTTAACCCTGGCAATCACATAATTATACTGTGCCAATAATGCAACCTCTTCATTCACAAGACCATTATCCCTGGTACTCAATAATACAGGAACTGCCTGATATCCTGCCGATCTTAGCATTGCTGTTAATAGCATATTTATATCTGCTACATTTCCTGTTTTTGTTTGAAATGTTTTTTTAAGTGGCTGAGAAAGCCATCTGGCATCATAGTCTGTACAAGTGAACTTATCTCTTATGAATTCAAATACAGATTTTGCTTTCAGAAATTCAGTGTCAGTATTTTTTGTAAGCAGCTTAAGTTCATCTTTTATCCAATTAGGGTTTTCATAAATTTCTTTTGAAAAATCAACATCTTTCATAAGATCATCTGCCGTACTAAACCAGTCTTTAACAGCATAAGTAATACTTGTTTCAGAATATTTAATCGCCCGAAGCTGAAAGTGAACACGGCTTAAATGATTACTGGGTGTAGAAATGTAGGCTTCAGATTTAAATGCTGGCACGTCCTTAATAGCCCATGTGTTTGTAACAGCATCCCCCGACAATGTTAAAACATCTGAAGAATATCCTGCATTAGTAGTTGGGAGACGAAGCGTGTATGTCTTATATTTTTTTGAAGTTTGGTTTACCGTGTATGGAAGATACCCGTATTTGGTAATTAAATAATCAAAAATGAAAGGAATTGACACCGTATACTGACTCCATAACACCGGATAATTATCCTGAAACTGCCAAGATTTTAATCTGGTATAAAACGGAGATTTAATTACATACTCATATTCAAGTATACACCCTTCCTTGACATCAGGAAACGTAAATTTCCTGAGTGATACTTCATTATTAACTTTCTCAGTCATCAATCCATCCTTACCTACTTCCTTTTCAATTACTTTTCCATCCTCAATAAAAAAAGTTGATGCTTTCAGATCAGAAAGACGTTCCGTTGAAATTGAATTGCCCCCCGAATACAATTGTATAGATACGGTAGCTTCATCAAAAGCAGTGCGCTTACGAATAAGTATCTTTTTATGTCTTTTATAAACAAGTGTAAAATCACCATTATTGTTCCCTTCGAAATCTGAACTGGCAATATCAGATAGCACTATAGCCGCCGAACCAGAATCAACTATAGGTGAAATAACGGAAAAATCACCTGTGGTAATTTTTCCAAACTTAGTTTCCGGTTGCTGAGCCAGAATTGTATCCAGGCTACTAAACAAGATTAATACTAAAGCAATCTTCCTTGTAAGCATTCTCATTTTAAAGATCATTTTTACTTTTTAAAAACTATTTGTTCCTCATATTTTTTAATCAGGTTCATAAAATAAGTACGCAATGCACTATATTCTGTTTTCTGAAAAACTGTTTTATTGATAATTAATGAGGAATTAATACTAATTGTACGATCCTGTGTTTTAGCATTATATTCAAATTGAATATCGTTATTATTCAGCGTTTGTTTCATGTTTACCGGCAGTTCTTCTACTTTATACCCACCTGGAATTTCCATCTCCATTTTATAGCTTTCTCTAATTTTATACGGAAGTTCAACCGGATAATTTCTTGTTGTTGAAATAAAAGGATTTTTCACCCATTCATTCAATAAAATCGGATTATAATAAAGATTGGAAGCCTCTGCTTCTGGTGTGTATTGCATTGTCATCCTTAACTGTAATGTCCTATCAAACAAATCCAAAGAATCAAACGAAAATCTGATAAGTTTAA
Source organism: Sediminibacterium sp. (assembly GCA_046289145.1). Classification (GTDB taxonomy): domain Bacteria; phylum Bacteroidota; class Bacteroidia; order Chitinophagales; family Chitinophagaceae; genus Sediminibacterium. Next base: position 1,523 of record JBKBWE010000191.1, on the reverse strand, counting down.
ATTCGGCTGGGATTTTTGCAATGATACTTTTAACCACCTCAGACTCATTTTGTTTTGCTATTTTTTCCCTTAGCCTTAATCCTTCAATTTTTCCGTAGTTAATTATTATTGCTAACTGCATTTGCTCCTTCTCGTTGGTAACTTTTACGTTAATCGAACTATTCTCCAGTAACATGTCTGGTGTTAATGCAACTGGAGATGCCTGCTGATCAATTACTCTCCCTATACCATTGTAGCAATACATCGGAATATCGCCAAAACCTATTCGTTTATGGGATGCGTCAAGGATAAAAGATTTATCTTTAAGTTTTACATAGCAAAGTGTATAATTAAACTGAGATGGAAGCGCATAATTTTGATTAGTAAACCCGTTTTCTCTTGTACTAACAATAAATGGAGCGGCTTGAACTCCTGCTTTCTGAAGCATTGCTACAAGCAACATATTCAGGTCTGCCGCAGTTCCGGTTTTTGATTCAAAAGTTTTTTTAATCGATTGCGACAACCATTTGGATTCATAATCAGTACATACAAAATTATTTCGGACAAATTCATATATGCGTTTGCATAATTCGAGTGGGTTATCTTTGTTTATTTTACTGATCTCATCGTTTAACCAGTTATTTGGCTGAGACAAATTAGCGCCAAAATCTTCGTCGGATAGAAGTTCCTTTGCCACTTCAGGCCAACTCTTTATCTTTTTTTCGGAGCTTGTAGCTGAATAATTAATTGCTTTTAACTGAAACTGGATACGTTTAATATGATTCAAATGTGAGTATACAAATGCCTCTTGTTTAAATGGAGGCGCATCTTTAACAGCCCAAACATTTACAAGTGCCTCGCCAGATATAGAATAAGTAGTATTATTCTGTGTTTTACTTATCGGATCCCGAATAGTATATGTTTTAGGCAAGTAAGAAAGCTCATTAATTGCATAATCAAGATAACCGTACGATGAGCTTAAATAATCAAACAGTGGAGGTATCACTACTTTATATTCGCTCCATAATGTTGGGTATTCAGACTGAAAATTCCAGGACCGAAGCCTATTATAAAAAGGTGATTTAATTTTAAAACGAAATTCCAGTATACAACCTTCCTGAACATTTGGAAATGTGAATTTTCTTAACACACTTTCCTTGGAAGTTTTATCAACCATTACATCACTCTTCTTTGCCTTGGTTGAAACAATTTTCCCATTCTCCAATGTATAAGTGGTCGCCTCAAAATCATCCAGTTTTTCGGTACTCGCTGTATTATCCCCATTATATAATGCAATAAGTATTGTTGCAGCATCAAACCCTTTTCGATTTTTAATTAGTATTCGCTTATGGTGTTTGTAAACAAGTGTAAAATTACCATTACTGTTTCCTTCAAATTCAGTTGATCCAATATCTGATAATACGATTGCGGGAGTAGTGCTATCTTCAAAAATAGTTCGTGTATTAAATTCAGCGGGGTTGATCTTTCCGAATTGTATACTTTGCCTTAATTGTGCAGTAGCTGCAAAAATATACAAACAGCTA
>JBKBWE010000190.1:0-5687 GCA_046289145.1 Sediminibacterium sp. | reverse complement strand
CCTGCTTCTATAGCTTTCCAAACCATATGACCACAAGCAAAAATAGTAACATCTGTTCCTTCGCTTAGTTGTTGGGCTTTGCCTATTACAAAATCACTGCCATCCTCTTTGGTGAAATTGGGCCACTTTGGTCTGCCAAATCTTAAATAAACTGGTCCTTTGTATGAAGCAATGGCTTTTGTTGCTGCTTTAGTTTGATTAAAGTCGCAAGGAACAATAACTGTCATTCCAGGTAACATCTTCATCAAGCCAATATCTTCTAAAATTTGATGTGTTGCGCCATCTTCTCCTAAAGTTAATCCTGCATGAGAAGCACAAATTTTTACATTCTTTTCGCTATATGCAACACTTTGACGAATTTGATCGTAGACCCTACCTGTGCTGAAATTGGCAAAAGTAGTAGTATAAGGTATTTTACCTCCAATAGTCATTCCAGCAGCAATACCAATCATATTGGCTTCTGCAATACCCACCTGTACAAAACGGTCTGGAAAATCTTTAATAAACGGGCCTAGTTTCAAAGAGCCGGCTAAATCAGCTGTTAATACAACCACATTCGGATTTTCTTTGCCAATCTCATGAATACCTTCTCCAAATCCACCGCGGGTTTCCTTTTCATTAAGTACTTGAATATCTTTCAATTTCATAGTTGAGTATTTTGCTGGAAAGCTGCAAAGTAAACACTTTTTTATATGGCTTCCTGTACATTTCCTGTTCTTTTAAGAACACCCCAATGTTGGAGTTCTCCTTTAACAGCTTTTCTAAGGGTTTTAAAAAGTACAATTAATAATAACCAACGATAAATCACTCGTTGAGGAATTAACCAGAAAATCTTCCAGACAGATTCCTTTTCAAAGCTAAATGCAAATAAGGCCAATAATAGGTCGATTCCTAGAAAAATGGCATAGTAAATACCAATTTCACTAGCACTACCTGTAATTAAACCTATTAACATTAAAAAGTCTGCAAATGGAGCAAATAATGGTATAATATATTTGAAAAGCAAAATATCGGGTAAAGCAATAAAACCCAACTTAGGATAATTAGTATTAAATAATGCATCTCTATTTTTCCAAAAAGTTTGCAATACACCAAAAGTCCACCTGAATCTCTGGCTCATAAACTGTTTAAGTGTTTCAGGGGCTTCTGTTAGCGCTATTGCACCATTTTCATTTGCAATACTATATCCACAGCGTAAGATACGGATGGTTAAATCACAATCTTCAGCTAAGGTATCAGATGTAAATCCTCCGGCTTCTTCTATTGCAATCTTTCTAAATGCCCCAATAGCTCCAGGCACTACAGTAATAGCATTAAAATATCCAAATGCTTTTCTATCAATGTTCTGACTGGTTGTGTATTCAATGCTTTGCCAACGGGTAATTAAGTTTACCTCATTTCCCACTTTTACATTACCAGCTACAGCTCCAATAGAAGAGTCATTAAAGTGCATCATCAGCTTACTTACTGCGTCTGTTTTTAATTTTGTATCTGCATCTATGCAAACAACATAATTGGCATTGGTTGCTTCAATACCATAGTTTAATGCAGAAGCTTTCCCTCCATTTGATTTATCTAAAATGGTTATTTGGTGATTATTTTTAAATGCAGCTTTAACTACTTCTAAGGTATTGTCTGTACTTCCATCATTTACAAATATGATATTGAATGATGGATAATCGCATCGAAGCAAGTTGTTTAATGAACTAACTGCATTTACTTCTTCATTATATGCTGGAACTATAATTGAAACAAGCGGGTGGTTGTTGAATGGTTGAAGATCTTTTTTCTTTTCCTTTTTTCTTGCAAGTATTGATGAAATCAAAACAATGAGTAAACGGATACTACCTAGTGTTAAAAACAAAAGGAATAATGCATTAAAAGTTTTACCCAAATAATAGCCAGCTTCTGCAAGAAAATAATTGAATCTTAATAAATAATTCTCTTGGTAGTTGGGAACTGGGGGCATTACATCATCCCTTGTTTTTCCCATTAAGTCTGCAACTGTGGTAAATTTATATCCCTGCTTATGAAAGTATTCAATAATTTTTGGTAATGCATCTACTGTAGCACTTCTGTCTCCACCGGCATCATGCAGCAGAATAATATTTCCCCTATCTTTCATTCTTACCACTCTATTAAAAATACTGTCTCCATTAAAATTTTTATCCTCATCAATTTGCCAATCTAAAGGATCTATATTTTCGCCAATAGTTAAATAGTTTTTTTCCCTGCTTAATGCTACAGGAACAAGTTCTTCCATAGTTTCAGGCCTACTATCTGCATTAAAAGGAGCCCTAAACATAATGGTACTTCTACCAGTAATTGCTTCAATCAATAATTTGGTTGCATCCATTTCTAAGTAAGCCCTTTGCTTACTAACGGTTGCCATATTTGGATGGGTAAATGTATGATTGCTTATTTCATGTCCTGAGTTATAAATTCTTTTTACTAAAGGAATATTTTTCTCAGCTTCAATTCCAACAATAAAAAAATTAGCTACTACATTATATTTATCAAGTATGTCTAAAATTTGTCGTGTATAAACTGGATGAGGTCCATCATCAAATGTCAAAACCATTTTTTTCTCTGTAGACTTGCCAAATTGTTTTACTACAAACATTGATGGAAGTGTATCGTAGAATTCTTCTGAAATCAACATCCATTCTGTATCTAACTCTGTTCTTATATGACCAGGCGTAGGTGTAGAAATAACATCTAAAATTTCTCCTTCACCCATAAAATCTACATCGTTGCTTGTTTCAACTTTTGTAAATTCTTCAAAATTGAATTTTTGAACAGATGCTTTGTTCATAGGCAAATGATAAAAATCCCAAAGCCTGCTGTCTTCACTTCCCATCCGCCACAAAGCAGTTCCTGCAAAACCATATTCTGTTGAAAATCGAATTGAATTAAAGTTAGTAGCAGCATCTGTAAAATGCACTTCTCGCTCGTGACCTACTTTGTCTTTATATGTGAAGTATAAATTATAAGAATCATTATCGTAGGTAATTTTACTATTGTTTTCTTTTGCAATACTCAATGCTTGCTGATAAGTAACATCAGAGCCCTCACCTCCTTTGGGCCAATCATATCCAAATCCTGCAATACATAAAACCAATTTGGGTATTGGAACTTTTTGTACAATTTGATCAACGGCGGCCTCAATCCATTTTTGACCACTAATAGGTCCTGGTTTAGTGCTAGATGTATATTGATCGTAGGCCATTAAGAAAATATAATCTGTATGAGCTGCCAATGCCTTGTAATCATAATCCTCATTAAATGGCATTACATCAATTGAAGTGAGAAGGCCACCTGCATGAAACCGATCGGATAATTTTTTTAAGAATTGCGTTAGTATTCTATTGTCTTTTTCAACTAATTCTTCAAAGTCAATATTAATACCAGCGAAGCCTTCTGTCTTAATCCATTTAAATAAATCATTAATTAATTTTTCACTTTTAGTGGGGTTGTTTAATATTCTGCTCACCACTGCGCCATCCCATTTTCCATTAATATTATTGGTGAGCATGGGCATTACCCTAAGTCCTTTTGCCTGTTTAATTAAGTCGTACCCTCGTTTGTCTTTTCTTATAATCATTGAATCTCCCTTTGGATCAAAAAACATCCATTCAGGTAATATTAAATTGAGCTTGTTAATATTTCTTCTTAAAGAAAAGAATGCTTGAGGGTCCCAATCAACATAAAAAGCAGCCCTGATGCCCAATGAATCACTAAATAATTTAGAGTTTGAAAGCCGAATTGCACTATCATTTTGTCCACATCCATTACCGGCAGACCATTTATCATCTATAAATTTTCTAAACCCTTGGTATTTTTTGGCAAGAGAATCAGGGTTTTCATCTGACACTAAAATTTTTTTGAAAACACTACTTTGTAGTATAGGTACAGTAGGTACATACGCTGTTCGAATAGCAATAATAATTGCAATGACCGTAATAATTAATAGGAATAGCAACAAACGAAACGTCCACTTAAAACGTTGCCATCTGGTAGGATTGCTTGTTTGAAAAACCTGTTTGAACCCCTTGGCCATTGATTGCTTATAAATTTATATATTATATACAAAGTTAATGCCATTAAATGGCAGCAACACTACCAACCAGGTGGTATAAATTTTTAAGCAAGAAATTAATGGTTATCCCTCAAATGTGCTGTAGAAATAAGGTGTTTTGGCTTCAAATTCAGCCGCACAAGTATCAACCATCTTGTAAACCCTTGTTATTCCTAATTGCTTTCTTTTTTCGTACACTTCATCTTCATGACAATTACCGCTTAGAATTTTAGCAATCTGAGCATCTCCAAATCCCATTTTCTTAGCTTCTTTTAACAAGCTTTCAGGAAGACTTTCAAGTGTGTGCTTCAGCAATTCTTTTTCTATCGTACAAATTTCTTGTATTTGGTATAAAAACCATCTATCAATACCAGTAGCTTGGGCAATTGATTTAACTGTAGAACCTTGCATCAGCGCGTCTTTTATGCGAAATATGCGATCCCATTTTGGCGTCTTAATGTATTCTACAATTTCTTCACTCTTCATTAAGCTCTTACCATAGTACCCCAATCCAACTGCTTCATTCTCTAAACTTTGACATGCTTTTTGTAAAGCTTCTGGAAAACTTCTACCAATTGCCATTACTTCTCCAACGCTTTTCATTTGCAGGCCTAAGGTATCATTAGCACCTTTGAATTTATCAAAATTCCAACGAGGAACTTTTACAATTACATAATCCAGCGCAGGCTCAAAGTATGCAGATGTTGTTTGGGTAATTTGATTCTTTAATTCATCTAAAGAATAGCCAATAGCTAGTTTTGCTGCTATTTTGGCAATAGGATAACCAGTTGCTTTTGAAGCAAGCGCAGAAGAACGACTTACTCTTGGGTTGATTTCAACCGCTATTAACTCTTCAGTTGCGGGGTTTAAGGCAAACTGCACATTACATCCCCCAGCAAAATTTCCTAATGATCGCATCATTAGCATGGCTTTGTTGCGCATTTCTTGGAATGCAGTATCACTCAAAGTCATTGCAGGGGCAACTGTGATTGAATCTCCCGTATGAACCCCCATTGGGTCTAAATTCTCTACAGTACAAATAATAACAACATTGTCATTACAATCTCTAAGCAATTCTAATTCATATTCTTTCCAACCCAATACTGCTTTTTCAACTAAAACTTCATGTATTGGGGAGGCTTTTAAACCTTTTTCTAGCGCAGCATCTAGGTCTTCTTTACCATGAACAAATCCTCCACCAGTTCCTCCTAAAGTAAAAGAAGGGCGAATTACCAATGGGAAGCCAATTTCTTGGGCAAATTCTTTTCCCTCTAAAAAACTATTGGCTACACGACTAGGTGCAACAGCCATTCCAATCTTGACCATTAATTGACGAAATTGTTCTCTGTCTTCAGCAGTATCAATTGCTGCCACATCAACTCCAATCAAACGGCAATTGTATTTTTCCCAAATACCCAATTCGTCGGCCTCTTTACAAAGGTTTAGTGCTGTTTGACCCCCCATAGTAGGTAAAACGGCATCTATATTATTTTCTTGTAATATCTGTTCAATACTTTCTACATTCAGGGGAAGTAGGTATACACGGTCTGCCATCATGGGGTCTGTCATAATGGTGGCCGGATTACTATTAATAAGTATTACTTTTATG
>JBKBWE010000189.1:0-5707 GCA_046289145.1 Sediminibacterium sp. | reverse complement strand
AGGGGCAAATATTGGTGGTACGTTTAATAGTTGGCTGGTTGCTTTATTAGGATTTAAAGTAGAACTTAATAATATAACACTGCCCTTAATTGGGGTTTCTGGCATTTGCTTAATTGTTTTCAAACAAAAAAAACTAATTTATCAGATAGCCTTGTTTTGCATGGGTTTGGGTATGCTCTTTTTAGGCCTTCAATTTATGAAGCAGAGTATGGACGCCATGATGACGCAATTCGATTTTACACCCTACCTCTCCTACCCACGCTTAGTATTTCTTTTTTTAGGATTTATCATTACGGCTATTGTTCAAACAAGTTCTGCTACGGTAGTGGTTGTATTAACCGCATTATATGCGCATGTTATACCTATTGAAACTGCAATTGCAGTTGTTTTAGGTGCAGAATTAGGTACAACCGTTAAATTAATTTTAGGAGCAATAGGTGGCAATGCGGCTAAAAAAAGAGCGGCATTGGGTAATAGTTTATTCAATGTTCTTACTTCTGCAGCTGGCTTTATTTTTATAGACTCAATTATTCAATTGATTACCCATACATTCTTAATTAAAGACCCCATATTGGTTTTAGTTGCATTTCAAACATTTATTAATTTGGCGGGTGTTTTACTGATATATTTTTTCTTAAATAAATATGGCGACTTTTTAGAGAACCAATTTAAGGAAGACAAAAAAACGGTACTCCAATTTTTACAAAATGCGAGTGTTGAAGTGCCTTCTACTATCACCGATATGATGAATAAAGAAGTTGGGCTTTATATTGAAAGAGTAATCCGTTTTAATTTAACCAGCTTTCATATTAAGCCTAATTGGCTTATAAATAGTGAATTTGAGATCATTTATCAAAGCCAATATGCCAAAAACGATTCAATAGAATTGCCTGAGCAATACCAACAACTAAAGGAATCTGAATGAGAAATTTTAGCTTACTATTCAAAAGTTATTGCTCAAATGAAGCAGTCCGATGAAATCATTAGAATCAACAAACTAATAGAATCACTCAGGAATGCAATGTATTCCGCAAAGGGAATGAAAGATGTTTACCATGACAAAACTGAATTCAGCAATTCAATTAACGAAGTGAAATACAAAATGTATCACCAGTTTCAAGCTGAATTAAGTGAGTTCTATAAAATATTATATGCTTCTTTTATAAATAAAGAAATAAATACTGGGCTTGATAGCATCCCCATTTTATTAGAAAAAAATAAAACGGATTTTGACCAAAGAATTAACCATTTTTATTTTCATGCAGGTCAAAACGTTTTAAAGGAAAAAGACATTTCAACTTTATTCAACTTAAATAGAGAATTATACTCATCCTGCAAGGCAATAGCCCTAGCAGTAAAAGATTATAAAGATTAATAAAAAATAAAGCGTCTCAGATAAAATGAATCACCGAGACGCTTTATTTATAGGTATATTATAAGTTTCCTCTTAAATCTTGCTCTCTTTCTAGTGCTTCAAAGAGGGCTTTAAAATTACCCTTACCAAAGCTTTTAGCTCCCTTCCTTTGTATAATTTCAAAGAATAGCGTTGGCCTATCTTCAACTGGTTTGCTAAAAATTTGCAATAAATACCCTTCATCATCTCTATCAACTAATATTCCCAATTCCTTTAATGGTTCAAGGTCTTCATCAATTTTACCCACTCTACTGATTAAATCATCATAATACGAATTAGGTACTTTCAAAAACTCAATACCTCTTTGTTGTAATTCGGAAACGGTTGCTACAATATCATTGGTAGCTAATGCAACATGTTGACACCCTTCGCCATCATAAAAATCAAGGTACTCTTCTACTTGAGACTTCTTCTTACCTTCTGCAGGTTCATTTATTGGAAATTTTACAAATCCATTCCCATTACTCATCACTTTACTCATTAAAGCAGAGTACTCGGTAGAAATATCGTTATCATCAAAACTTAAAATATTTTTAAATCCAAGCACATTTTCATAAAAAGCAACCCACTTATTCATTTGATTCCAACCAACATTACCAACACAATGGTCTACATACAATAATCCTGTACTAGTTGGGTTGTACGAAGACTCCCATTTTTTGAATCCTGGCAAGAAGACCCCCTTATAATTTTTTCTTTCAACAAATAGGTGAACGGTATCTCCATAAGTTTTAATTCCGCTTAAAACAGCTTCCCCATTATCGTCGGATAGTTTTATAGGTTCCATAGCTGATACTGCACCTCGACTGGTTGTTTGAAACCAAGCATCTGCAGCATCTTCTACCATTAAAGCCAAGTGCTTCACGCCATCACCATGTTTATAAATATGATCGGCAATTTCGTTGTTAGCTCTAAGAGGTGTTGTAAAAACAAAAGTGAGCTTATTTTGCCTTACCACATAGCTTGCTCTGTCTTTTATTCCGGTTTCAGGACCTGCATAAGCTAGGCTCTGAAATCCAAATGCGGTTTTATAAAAATGGGCTGCCTGTTTAGCATTACCCACATAAAATTCTACATAATCAGTACCCTGTAATGGTAAAAAATCGCCTTGCTTTAAAGAAGCATTCAATGGCAATGCAGCAGAAGTATTCATAAATAACGAAAGTTTAAAATTGAAAAAATAAGATAGATATAGCCACCCAAGGTCAATGACTAATGGTAAGCGCTTCAATCAGAAGATAATATTCAATTCTATTATCACTAAATCGTTTATGAGGATAATCGGGTAGCATCGATGCAAATTTAGTTATCTTTGGGCTTATGAAAATTGGAATTCTTGGTGGTGGACAATTAGGTAGAATGTTGCTTCAAGCAGCAGCTAATTATACTGTAGAAACACATGTTTTAGAAAATGACCCCCATTGTCCTTCGGCTCATTTATGTCATTCTTTTACCAAAGGCGATATTTCCGATTTTGACGCTGTATATCAATTTGGTAAAAACTTAGATGCTATTACTATTGAAATTGAGTCGGTAAATGTAGATGCATTAGAAAAATTGCAGGCCGAAGGGGTTAAAGTTTACCCACATCCCTCTGCTATACGCATTATTAAAAACAAGATTACCCAAAAACAATTTTACAAAGACAATGGCATTCCAAGTTCAGCATTTGTTATAACTGAAACCAAGGAAGATGTACTAAATCATCTTTCATTCTTACCAGCAGTACACAAAATTGGTGAGGGCGGGTATGATGGTAAGGGCGTTCAAATAATCAATACTGAATATGATGTAGACAAAGCATTTGTTGCAGCAAGTGTTTTAGAAAAAAAAGTATCCATCAAAAAAGAAATCGCTCTAATTGTTGCAATGAATGATAAAGGCGAAACAGCCTTATTCCCAGCCTCTGAAATGATGGTAAATCCATCTTTGAATTTATTAGACTATCAAATTAGTCCTGCATTAATCCCAGAAAAAGTGCTTTGGGTAGTTGAAGCAGTTGCCATTAAATTAGTTAAAGCACTAAAAAGTCCTGGATTGTTTGCTGTAGAAATGTTTATTGATCAGAATGATGAGGTATGGGTTAATGAAACAGCTCCACGAGTGCACAACAGTGGACATCATACTATTGAAGCTAATTACTGTAGTCAATATGATATGTTATGGAGAATCATGTTACAATATCCATTAGGTAATACAGACCCGATTCTTCCTGCAGCAATTGTAAACATTATTGGAGAAGAAGGATTTAGCGGTAATGCTGTTTATGAAGGATTAGAAGAAGTACTAAAAACAGACAATGCTTTTGTTCATTTATATGGCAAACTAACTACCAAGCCTGGTAGAAAAATGGGACATGTGACTATAATGCATAAAGATTATCAAGACCTCACCCACAAAGCCAATAAAATAAAAAATACGCTTAAAGTAAAAGCCAATTAACTCCTTTTGGTATTCAATGGTTTTAAAAACCCAATACCAATTAAGCTTTTGGTTTGAAGACCTGGAGCATTTTTTGAAGGACCGAATAATCTTACATCATCATCGTAAATAAGGTCTAAACTATAGGTTGCAGAGAAGAATTTATTGATCTTAAAAGAGAATAAATTCGTCATAAATAAGTCTACGTTTTGAGGCCTACTTTGGTAATTGGAGAACAAATCCATTTTCCCTTTATAAGTAATATTCTTAGCTATCGTATTGCTATAATTCAATGTTATAAAAGCTCCTATTTGGTTGAAATTTCCAGCACCTGCGGGCACTCCATATCCACCCTTATCAGATAATGATTTATTCGCCAAAACAATCCATCTTGAAGTTAGTGGTGAAATGAAGATGGATAAAAACTGGTCGGGTTTATAATCGAACCCAGCAGATAATATAATATAAGCCGGAGATAATAGAGAAGAAGTAAAAGTGGGCTGATTATTATTAAAAGTATAACCATCAAAAAATTGAGAACGGAAATTAATTAGGGTTGAAACATACCATTTTCCTAATGAATCCATTTTATATCCGTATTTACTTAAATAATCCAAACGGTCATCGTTTTTACGGCTCCCTAAACTGGTACTTTGTATATACCCTAGATTGATATCCATTGAATTGTCCCAAAAATGTCTCTTATACTTATATAGAATAAAGTAGTTCATGTAACCATTCGCCGTTAGAGAAAAATTATCTCCCCCCGATGCCCAATTACTTAATGAACCCTGCGCTAAATTGAAACTAAATAACCCTCCTCGTTTCCAATTCCAGCCTGTTGTATCATTGTCCTTTTTTATTGTTCGGTTAATCTCTCTTTTCAATGCCTGCACTACATTGTCTTGCCCTTTCACAATAAATCCGGTTGTTAACATTATGGTTAACCACAGGAAAATTCTACTCATGTGTACATTTTTCAATTCAAATATAGGAAACCCCAGCAATTTTTCTTGCATTATCGCTGACAAACTGGCATAAATTGAGGATAATCAGTACATTTGTAGCTTAATTAACAAAGGATGGAACTGGCTGAATTAATCAATAAAAAACACGATGAAGCAAGACAGGGAGAAGCATTTAAAGCTAGTGTTACCCCATTGTTACATGGTAAGAAGTTTTATATAGAGAGCTATGGTTGTGCAATGAACTTTTCGGATAGTGAAGTAGTTGCTTCTATTTTACAAGAAAATGAATTTAGCGCAACCCCCGATTTTGAAGTAGCAGACCTCATTTTAATCAACACTTGTTCAATAAGAGAAAAAGCGGAGCAAACTATTCGGAAACGGTTAACAGAGTTTAGAAAGATTAAGAGAACTAGACCAGGAATGCTTATTGGTGTTTTAGGTTGTATGGCTGAAAGATTAAAAGCCCAATTATTAGAACAAGAAAAACTAGTTGACTTAGTTATTGGTCCAGATGCTTATAGATCTCTCCCTGCTTTAATTAAAGAAGCTTCAGGTGGACAAAAAGGGGTGAATGTATTATTAAGTAGAGATGAAACATACGGCGACATTGCTCCCGTTAGATTAAACAGCAATGGAATTACCGCATTTGTATCTATTACAAGGGGGTGTAATAATATGTGCAGCTTTTGTGTAGTTCCTTTTACCAGAGGCCGCGAAAGAAGTAGATCTGCCAATTCCATTATTGAAGAAATTAGATCATTGGTAGAACAGGGCTACAAAGAAATTACTTTATTAGGCCAAAATGTAGACAGTTATCATTGGGTGAATGAAACAGGTAATGAAACCGTCACGTTTGCAAATTTATTAGAACAAGCTGCCTTAGTTAGCCCAGAATTAAGGGTTC
>JBKBWE010000188.1:0-5721 GCA_046289145.1 Sediminibacterium sp. | reverse complement strand
TCTTGCAACTAATATCAATTTTCTCCTTTCTTTTAATATTACATCAGCTGCTCTTGTAAGTAAATCATCGCTTATTCCGGCGGCAATTCTTCCCATTGTTCCCATACTACAAGGGACTACTATCATCGTATTGTATTGGGCAGATCCAGATGCAAAAGGGGCGTAAAAATCTTGTTTTTCGTAAAATGAAAAAGGATAATTGGTATAAGATTGGTTGCCTAATTCCGTTTCCCAAACGTCTTTAGCATTTTTGCTCATCACAATTCCTACGGTCTCGTATTGATCTGGATATTGCACTAGTTTATCCAATATACCTTTTGCATAAATGGAACCACTGGCACCGGTAATTGCTATAACGAGTTTATTCTTCATGTAGTACTAACAAAACTAAGTAGGAAAGGTTAAAAAAATACCCTCCTGATGGGGAGGGTATTATATTTTATTCATTAAAGCCTTATTTGTACATGATTTCATAGTACTCATGAGCCATTCTATTACTATCAAATTGGAATCTTACATCACGCATTCCATTTTTCATGATTTGTCTCCAAGTATCATGGTCTTCGTAATACAATGGGATAATTTGTTGCTCTAAGATTTCATATGCTTTATTCAAATCATATTCATCTTGATCGTGAGTGGTCATATTGGCATAATCTGCCTTAGGAACCACAAATCCATTGTTGCCATGATTCACGAATTCTGGTATCCAACCATCGTCTGTAGAAAAGTTAACGGCTCCGTTCATAGCAGCAGTCATACCACTTGTTCCTGAAGCTTCTCTTGGAACTCTTGGATTATTTAACCAAATATCAGATGCTTGCTTTAAACGTTTACTTAGGGCTAACTCATAACCAATAACCACTGCAACATTTTTGTAATTCTTACTTAAATGTACCAAGTTATTGAATTGTGAAATAGCTGGATAATCTACTGGGTATGGTTTTCCTGCCCAAATGATTTGAACTGGATGCTTGGTATTACTCAACATCTTCTCAAAACGCTCCATGTCATAAGTGAGCATATCTGCACGCTTATAGCCGGCAAAACGTCTTGCCCATACAATGGTTAACACATTTGGGTCAAATACTTTACCTGTTTGATCTGCAACAATTTCAAATGCACGCTTTTTCAAGAATTTCTTACGATCATCGTACACTTCATCATTGCCTTCTTCCATGGCACGGTACATTTGTTTATCCGCCCAATAACGCCAATTCTGTGCGTTAGTAATTGAAGTAATGGGGCAGATACCTTCGTAATTCTTCCACATTTCTCTACTCACTTCACCATGTAAAGCAGAAACTCCATTTGCTTTTCTTGCAAACCTTAATGCTGCTAATGAGTGATTAAACTGATCATCGGTGATACCTGTTAGTTTTCTTACTTCATCTATACTTAATCCACAGAAATAACTCATTTTATGACATAAATAAATATCATGTTTTTCGTTACCTGCTTCTTCAGGTGTATGTGTAGTAAATACTAAATGTTCTTTTACTTTTTGTACACTCTTAAATTTATTCAACAAATAAAATGCAGAAGAAATTCCATGTGCTTCGTTTAAGTGATAAACATCTGGATTAAAGCCTAATTCATCTATCAGCTTTGCTCCACCCACACCTAATAAAATGAACTGAGCTACTTTAGTAGCAACATTGGCATCATATAAACGATGGGTAATAGTTTGTGATACGTAATCGTTTTCTGGCAAATCAGTACTCAATAAAAATAAGGGAGCGCTATTAAATGTCTCAGGATTTAAATAGTAAGCTTTAACCCATACTGGATGCTCATGAATTAATATTTGAAATTTAATGCCAGTATCTTCTAGGAAACTATAAATCTTTTCCATAAAAGTTACTTGCAAAGTCTGATCTTGGTTTCTGGCTTGATCATAGTATCCATATTTCCATAAGATACCCACTCCAATCATGTTTTGACGGAGTTCATAAGCACTGCGTAAATGAGAGCCAGCAAGGTATCCAAGACCTCCACTGTATATTTTCAATGGCTGATGTATGGCGAATTCCATAGAGAAATACGCAGCTTTTTTAGCGTATTGCTCATTATTTTGATAGGGAACTTGGTAACTTCTAAAATTCATTTCTACTTGTTTGGTTAATAATGGTATGGCAATATAAGCCTAAAATATGATAATGTAAATTTTACACTAACTAACGTTTATTCACTTTTTTTTGGGTTCACGCTTTTTAGTATATCTGTCGTCAAAAAAACATTTAATTCCTCTATGATTTCCACATGATCCTTGTTCTTTTATTTTTAGTTGATTAGAATTAAAAATAAAATCAATTAAACAAGGATCACCATTTTTGGTATACAATCCTTCTGTTGGCTTAATTAATTTAAACTCGCCCTTTAATTCCCCTTTACAAGCACCATTGCTTTTCTCAAGTAATATAAAAAACAAATAAGTATTCTGATCCTTACCATCCCGTATAGAAACATAATTGTTTTTGTCTTTAATATAATCTCCGCTAAATTTATTCAATTTGGGTAGGGTGTCTAAGGGATTTATAACAGCTGTTTTTGCAGGGTCTTCGTTAGAGTCATTAATTACTACCATAAAAAATCCAGCATCATTGTACACCCATCCTGCACGTGTAAATAACATATCATTTGCTTTCCCCATTTTTTCTCTGCTAATCAAAAAGGTAGGTTCTTTATTGATTGATAAGGAACGATGATATTCAGTTCCTTCAAAATTGTTTAATAATTCTTTACTAGCGAGAAATTGATTCTTTTCATTGGTAACCAATACAACCAATCTTTTTCTCTTTTTATTTTCCTTAATAATGAATAATAAATATTTTTCTTTCTCTTTACTAATCAATCCTATTGGGTGTATGGTATAAATTTTTGTTTTACCCATAATATTACTAAAAGCACTATCTGGATAAAATTGTAAGAATACTTCTTTGCCAATTATTAATGTATCTGCCTTTGCATCTATATTGGTATCAGCTACACTAAAAGGCAAGGTCATTGGTTTAAATACATTCAAAAAATCCTTCTCTTTTACGGTTGTTTTACCAGATAAATCAATTGGATCATTTTTACACCCAGCCCATATAAACAACGATAACAATATGATTACTAATTGATTAGCAAATTTCATTGTATGCATATTTTCATAAAAATAAGGCTTTTGAGGGTTGAGTTTAAAATTGTTTGTAATTAATCATTTAAATTTTTAGATTTGTCTAAAAATATTTTTAAACATGCCTTTTACTGCGGTCGAAGAAAATTATATTAAAACCATTTTTCAATTACAATTAAATGAAGGAATGGTAAGCACCAATTCAGTTGCAACTGCATTAGAAACTTCTGCTGCTTCAGTTACCGATATGCTTAAAAAACTGAAGCTAAAAAAGTTATTGGTCTACGAAAAATACAAGGGATTTAAATTAAATAATGAAGGCAAAAAAACAGCGCTTGGTATCATTAGAAAACATAGACTTTGGGAAACTTTTTTAGTAAATACCCTTCATTTTAAATGGGATGAAGTACATGAAGTGGCTGAACAACTAGAACATATACAAAGCAATCAATTAATTGATCATTTAGATGACTTTCTGGGGAATCCTCAATTTGATCCTCATGGCGACCCTATACCAGACGCAGCTGGTAAAATGCCTGTATTGTCTCAAATTAATTTGACCAAATTCCCTTTACATGTAGTAGGTGAAATATGCTCTGTAGGCAGTCAGTCTTCAGACATGTTGTCTTTGCTTAGTCACAAGAATATTGAAATAGGCTCAAAAATTACTGTAGAGCAATATTTTGCATTTGATGAATCAATTGATGTTAAAATCAACAACAAACTATTAGTTAATATCAGTGCTAAACTGGCACAGCATTTATACGTTAAAAAATTGAACTATGCGAGTTAGTAATGTAGAACAGTCTCTAAGTGAAGTTCATGAAACCGTTGACACAACCTTGCCCAGAAAAGGCTGGAAAAGAATACTGGCTTATATTGGCCCTGCTTATTTAGTAAGCGTAGGGTATATGGATCCAGGCAACTGGGCTACCGATTTGCAAGGTGGTGCAAAGTTTGGCTACCAACTGATATGGGTATTACTAATGAGTAATTTAATGGCTTTGCTTTTGCAAAGTTTAAGTGCACGTTTGGGTATTGTAAGAAGAAGAGATTTAGCACAAGCTAATAGAGAAACCTATCCACCATTAGTTAATTTTTGTTTATATATTTTGGCAGAATTGGCCATTGCTGCTTGTGACTTAGCAGAAGTGTTAGGTATGGCAATAGGTATTCATTTATTAACAGGATTACCCATACTCTGGGGTACAGTTATTACCGTTTTAGACACTTTTTTATTCCTTTTTTTACAACGTTGGGGTATAAGAAAATTAGAAGCATTTATTATTGCATTGGTAGCCATTATTGGCATGTCTTTTTTAGTACAAATTCTTATAGCACAACCTGCAATGGGAGAAGTAGTAGGAGGGTTAGTCCCAGGCTTCTTAGACAACGGTGCTTTGTATATTGCAGTAGGCATAATTGGCGCAACGGTAATGCCGCATAATTTGTACTTGCATTCCGCTTTGGTTCAAACAAGGAAAATTAGCCCAGATAAAAAAGGAATAAAAACAGCAATAAAGTATAATTTAATTGATAGTACGGTGGCATTAAACGCAGCATTTTTAGTTAATACAGCTATATTAGTTTTGGCTGCTACAGTATTTTATAAAACAGGAAATACAGATGTAGCTAAAATTCAAGATGCACACCATTTGCTTGAACCTTTATTAGGATCTGCTTTGGCGCCTATTTTGTTTGCTGTAGCATTAATTGCTGCGGGGCAAAGTTCTACTATTACAGGAACTATGGCAGGCCAAATAGTGATGGAGGGCTACTTACATCTTAGAATAAACCCATGGTTAAGAAGATTACTTACTCGGTTAATTGCTATTGTGCCAGCAGTATTTGTAATTGTTATTTATGGGGATGAAAAAGTGGACGATTTATTAATTTTTAGCCAGGTTATACTTAGCCTTCAACTAGGTTTTGCAGTTATTCCATTGATTCATTTTGTTAGTGACAAATCTACTATGGGAGACTTTGCCATTAGCACTAAAACTAAAATATTATCGTGGCTAGTTGCAATCATACTTGTTTTCTTAAATGTCAATTTAGTTGCAGATGAAACAATGGCAATATTTAATACCGATATCAGTTGGTTTGCTAAAGCAGCTATTATAGTAGTAATCCTTTTATTTATTTGGTTGTTTGTAACAATGACATTTTACCCGCTTTTCAATAAGAAAAAGAAACAGTCTACAGATATGCTTTATGGTGAAGCTGTATTGTTAGAAAATTTAGCAGTTAATAAAGTACAATCTATTGCAGTTGCATTAGATTTCACGAAAGCTGATGAAAAGTTAATTGCGCATGCTTTAGCACAGGGCAGTACAGATGTTGAATACCAGTTAATTCATATTGTTGAAAGTGTATCGGCCAGATATTCTAATTATTCAAGTGATGATGCTGAAACTAGAAAAGATACTGAGAGATTGAATAGTTATGTAAGCCAATTAATCCAAAAAGGGTATAAGGCAAAAGCTATATTGGGCTATACTCATCGCGTTAAAGAAATTGTACGAATAGTGACCGAATCAAAAGCAGAAATGCTGATTATGGGAGCACACCGTCATAGTGGCTTAAAAGATTATGTTTTT
>JBKBWE010000187.1:0-5756 GCA_046289145.1 Sediminibacterium sp. | reverse complement strand
ACCCGATACTGTAATACTCTGTATCCAAGATAACTTGCGATTATCAGATAAGCGAAAGCTCTTAACAAAATTTGTATCTAGGGCAACTACAGTTGGCGTAGATCGAAGTATTAATTGTGCACCAGGATGAGAATTATAAGTTGGGTAAACTGCAAATAACTGCCAAATCGCCTCACTATTATTTTTTAAAAAGCTGTTATTGAGGCTAGTTGCCAGAGAGTATCTGCTTTTGTAATCTATTACTTTAGATGCTTCGATTTCGGCTTCACTCCATTTGCCAATATATAAATATACTCTAGATAGAAGTGCCGATGCAGTTGATTTATTGGGGCGAACTCTTTCGGTTGTAACTAAATTTCGAGCGTCAAGATATTCAGATCCTAACAACAGGATTGCATCCTTAAGATCATTTTCAATAAAAGTATACACAGAATTAACAGAAGCTCTTTCTGCACTTTCATTAATAAGATAATCTGTGCTATTAATTATAGGGACATCACCATATAGACTTACCAGATAAAAATGACAAAATGCTCGAACAAACTTGGATTCACCCTCTAATTGCTTCTTTGTAGAATCGCTTATTTTTGTAGCTTGCTTAAGTCCTTCTAAAATAGCATTAGTTTGATAGATATAATTATAAAACCTAGTCCAAATGGTTTGAACAACAAAATTATCTGGTGTAAGATTATTTGTTGCAAGATCTATCGCTCCTACTGAGGTACTATAATTGGTAAACTCATCAGCCGACATCCCAGAATTAATCATGATGTTATAAGCCAGCCCATCTAATTCCATTTGCGAGTATATCGATAGCTGGGCAGCAATTGCTGTTGCATCACTATTAAATATACTTGAACTTGAAAGCTGTGTTTGTGGCGATTCTACCGTTACAAATTTTTTACAACCATTGCTGATTATACAAAGTAATAACAACAATGAGATCGTATAATTAATTTTATTCATTAACATATGTCAAGTTTAGAGTACTAAAATGTAAGTTGTATCCCACCTGTAATCATTTTTATTGGTGGTAAGGCTGATTTAGATTCAGGATCTAATCCATAAAATTTTGTAATTGTTAAGATATTGTGGCATTGAATAAACAGTTTAAAATCAGTGATTGATTTTTTTCGAAGTTTATCAGTAAGTAAATTATATGTGACATAAACATTTCTAAGCCGTATGAATGATGCATTGCTATATGCTGCTGTACTTTGCCGATAATTGCTAAAAGCTGTATTACTAATAGAATTTGAAATTGCATATCGTTGAACGCTACTCAAATCACCTGGTTGTCGCCAACGATTAAGAACAATAGTGGGTTGGTTTAAAACTAATCCTGGTCTGGAAAAGAAGTTCAGGTAGTTTTCCCCATTTAATTCTTTTGCAAATTGGATTAAAAAACTAAACCCAAATTTGCCATAATTGATAGTATTCTGTATCCCACCAAAATATTGCTGACCAGTAAATATTATGCTTTGATAATCATTGGGGGCAGTTATCCTGCCATCTTTATCAAAGTCAGTAAAGCTATGATTCCCGGTGATTGGGTCTACGCCAAGATGTTCAAGCTTTTTGACAATAAACAAAGATTGTCCAACTACATAACGATTTGCATATGTTGAATTTTCTATCCCCTCATAAGCCAATAGTTTGTTCTTGGGAAATGTTATGTTAGCAGAAATTGACCAATCCCACTTTTTTTTCTTAACCAATATGCTATTCATTTCTAATTCCAGCCCATTATTTCTAATGGTGGTTGGAATATTCCTCAGTACACCAGAAAACCCCGTAATTGCTGGTAAAGGATATGATACAAGTTGATTAGTGGTGATGTTATGATAATAATTTGCGGAAATCATTAATCGATTATTAAAAAAACCCAGATCAACCCCTAATTCAAATTTCTTTACCTGTTCCCAACTATAATTACTATTCTGAAGTTGAACAGGACTAAAAGTTGTTACGCCCAGATAGGGATAAGTACCAGGATTGTATAAGTCTAAATATTTATAATCACCAATCTGATCGTTGCCAGTTGTACCTGCACTGCCTTTAATTTTTGCAAAACTGATAAGAGATTGTTTCTTCAAAAAAACTTCATTACTTAATATCCATCCAACACCGACTGAACCGAAATTTGCAAATCGATTATTTTCTCCATATCGGCTTGATCCATCACGACGCATGGTAATCGATAATAAATATTTTCTTTTAAAGTCGTAATTAAAACGACCAAAAAAACCGATGTAACGATAATTAATATCTGATTCAACTGCAGTATTGACAGAAGCAGCAGCCCTAATACTATTTAGAAGATCATCACTTGAATAACCTGTTGCAAGCTGCACTAAACCATATTCTTTAGTAGACTGTAAAGATGCACCAGCTGTAATTTGAATATTTCCAAGACTTGATTTAGACTCATAAACAATCTGAGGTTCAGTAATTAGAGTCTCAATTGACTTTCTGCCAAATTTGGCTGATGGGGATAACCCAAGAACCGGATTAAGGGAATAAGATGGTGAACTTGCGTGGTCAATCGAAGTAAGCTTATTATAGCCACCGGTTAACTTAAATTTAATTGAATTAGTTAGATTATAATTTAGTGTAAGATTAGCAATAAAATTTTCAGCATTAGAATTAAATACTTTTAAAATATTTTGTAATGGATTTTGCCAGGTCGAATTTTCCCAATTAAGATTTCCGAAAGAATCAAAAAGTTTAGGTGCATTAGGCGCTAATGTTATCTGCCTAGTTATATCCGCATCCCCTCCAGGAAGTGTATTTGAATTTCTCAAATAATTAGCTGAAAATTGAAAGGCAAATTTTTCATTTATCGTTCGATGACCCAATGTAATATTGGCTGAAAATTTTTCCATTCCAAATTTACCAGGTATTGTGGTTGTTTCTTTAAAGTAAGTGCCTCCTAAGGAAAATTGCGTTTGTTGTGAACCGCCTGAAATGGAAATATTTGCATTAGTTATATGCATTGTTTCTCCAATCAAAACTTTTTGCCAATCTGTATAACGAGTAGAATCCCACAGTAAAAGATCAGGTGAATTTGCAGTAGTAGGAGTAGATAAATCATTGGCGAACGCCTCTCTACGCATGGCTAAATAGTCTTTTGTATTCAACAATTCCATTGTGCGAGTGACTTTACCTAAACCAGAATAAATATTAATATTTGTCTTAACTCTACTGCTATATCCGTTTTTTGTTGTAATTAAGATTACCCCATTAGCTCCTCGTGATCCATATATGGCAGTTGCATCTGCGTCTTTTAAAACTTCTATACTTTCAATAATGGAAGGATCAAGGTTACTAAGTGGGCTAGATATTACCCCTCCTCCAAAAAAAGAGCTGTTTAATGGCCGAGATGCAAAAGGAACACCGTCAATAATAAATAGGGGGTCATTTCCGTTTGCTATACTATTTCTACCACGAATTTGCACCGTGGAATAACTCCCTGGAATCCCAGAGAACTGTGTCACCTGCACCCCGCTGACACGACCACTCAATGCTGCAATTGGATTTGAAATAGGCTGTTTTGAGATTTCCTCAGATGAAACTTTGACAATACTTCCTGTATTCATTCGCTTAGTCGTAGTACCATATGCGCGAATAATAACTTTGTCTAATTCATCTACTTTCATTTTGGCAGTAATAATACCAAGATCGGTTCTCCCATTAATATTGATTTCTATAGTTTCAATATTAAGTGCACTTATAATTAATGAACTCTTCGAATCAACATTTAACAATCTAAACTCACCATTTTCATTAGTTAGTGCTCCCTTTTTTATTCCTTTTACCAATACGCTCGCACCTATAACTGGTTTTCCAATTTCATCTTTTATAAGCCCTCGAATATCAATTAACTCATTTTGAATAGGAGAAATAATCACTGGTAAATTCTGAGACGGAGTTTTTATTATCGTCAACCTTTCCCGAACAGTAATAATTTTACCAACCAATTCATAGTCTAAATCCTGATCTTTAAAAATCAATTCAAGGGCAGTTGAAAGTGTAACGTTTGATAAATTAACTGCCACCGGTTTCCCTTTTGACCTCACCATTTCCTTTTGATAGACCAGATCATAGCCACTTTGTTTTTTAATGGTTTGTAACACTTTCTCAAGTGTCGCATTTTTTTCTTTTAGTGTGACCTGTGCAAAGGACTCTGCCATGGATTGCAGGGCAAAAAGAAAGAGTAAAATGGCTGTTAATTTCATACGCAACAGCGTTTTAGGGATAGGGTACGGCATTAATTTGCCGAAAGCAGCAAAATGCATAGCTTTGGTTTGTGGGTTAACAAATAGGTCTTTGCGGACATTATCAAAAGTGAACCTGCATCCCCGCTTCGGTTACGACCCGGAGCGGTTTTGTTTTATTGAGGTCGCACGATTAGTTTTTTATGGGCAGCATCAATACTGCAGTTCAAACCATTCAGTTCCAGCACTTTCACCAGTTCATTTAAGGTGGCTGAACGGGATACTTCAAAATAGAAGCTTTGCTGTCCCAGATCACCACCCTTCATTTCAATTTCGACATCATACCACCTGCTGATGGCTCGGAGTATCCCATCGATGGCCACATCATGGTAAACCATGCGTCCATTCTTCCAGGCCAATACTTCATCCAGATCAGCATCCGTTAATTGACCGGATTGATGTTGCTGACCGGGACGCAGGATCAATGGCCCCACTTTTACCTTACCCTCAGCCAATGTTGTCCTTACTGCACCTTCATCCGAATAGGCATTGATATTAAAATGGGTTCCCAATACTTCTACTTGATCAGTACTTGTTTTTACAATAAAAGGCTGTTGCGTATTTTTTGTTACCTCAAAATAGGCCTCCCCTTCTAATTCAACAGTACGGGATGATCCGGTAAACGCAGTGGGATAACGCAGTTGAGAAGCAGAATTGATCCACACATGTGTACCATCAGGAAGGATCACCTGGAACTGACCACCCCTTGGTGTTTTCAAGGTATTAAAGGTGACTGCATTTGCTTCCTGGTAGGTAGCAACCCCATTCTGGATAGTGGCATTACCAATCTGTACATTCCCCTTCCCATCTAAGACCATTTCCTTTCCATCACCGGTAATAAGTATCGCTTTATTGGTGCCGGGCGCGATGATAGTCTGCTGGACAAGGCGATGCTGCGTTGGCTGATTTGAATGAATAAGCCAAATGGTTCCCACTGCCATCAATGCTATAACACAGGCAGCAGCCACATAACGCCACCAGAGCCTTCGAACCGGAGCTTGTTGTTGAAGAGACAGGATCGCATCCAGAATTTCTCTCGAACTCTCTTCATTCAGATCAATCAGTTCATGGGAATCAAGTTCAACCTGATCTGCCAAACGCTGTAACTGATCGGTATGATTAGCATCATTCACCAGGGCGTAAAACTCTGCTGTCTCCGCTGGAGTAAGCGATTGGGTGAGATGACCCTTAAACAATTGTTCCAATCTGAATGATGCCATATGATAGATGACTTCAACGGATGAAAAAAAGAGTAGTTAACAGAAAAAAAATATAAGAACAGCCTGAAATCCCTTACGCATACAGGATCAATAACAGGATAGCCAGGTCACTTTGATCGGTCAGAAATGCGCGAACAGACCTCGCTGCCAGTTTAAGATGAACACCTACGGTTGCAGGGCTGATATCCAACAGTTCAGCAATCTGATCCTTTTTCATGCCTTCCAGAAAAGACAGTTCAAATACTTTTTGTTGCTGAGG
>JBKBWE010000186.1:0-5817 GCA_046289145.1 Sediminibacterium sp. | reverse complement strand
CCATTTTGTAAAGGAACTGAAAGTGGAATCAACCCATTAGCCCCAGCGATGATGGTGCGGTTGCGAAAACTCCCTTTTTGGTAGCGTTCATATTCTTCAAATTCAATATATTTGAACTTAAACAACATTTTATAGTAATTAACCGTTCCAAAATATTGATAATCAATTAATAATTTCATTTTATACTATCTTGTTTAAGTTGGTATCAGTTGTATATATTTCATCCATTTAATGTTGATTATTAATTCAATTTTTATTACCATTAAAATTTATAAACTAATTAAAATCAATACATTATTAAGTAATAATGTAACTAAATATTTGAGCAAATAATTTTTCACCCTTTTTAGTTCATTTTACTAAATAGATTAGCGTACAAGGTACGAAAAATAATCCCTTCATAGAGCGATTATTTCAACTACTTTTGATAAAAGATAACAACGTGAGAACTCTCCTATTCTTGGCCTTTATTTCGCTAATTATCGCTTCTTGCCAAGCCCCAAAAGATTTAGAATACCGTTCAGCTAAAAATTTTCAATTAAACCAATTGGGCTTTTCGAAATCAAAAATGTCTTTGGATTTGGTCTTTTACAATCCCAATAAATTTGGGCTTGATCTTAAAAAAGTAGACTGTGATGTTTATTTAGACAATGTCTACTTAGGCAAGTTTCAATTGGACACACTAATGCATATTTCCAAATCAAGTGAGTTTATTTTACCCTCTTCGGTGGAAGTAGATATGCAAAACCTCATGAAAAATGCTGTTCAATTAATGTTTAAGAAAGAAATGTTGATTAGGGCAACAGGAAGTGTAAGGGTGGGAAAGGCAGGAATCTATAAAACCCTGCCCTTTAACTATGAGGGAAGACAAGCAATTAATTTATTTAAATAACCCTTATTGAACAGGGGGAATATGACAAGGTTTGGGCGGTTTTGGCCCACCCCCATCTTCTGCTCTTTTGCAGATGGGGGGTAATTTTGCGTATGCTTCTGGTTCAGCTTTATCATCATCGGCATCAAAACCGGCATTATTTAAAGCCGCTTTTATAGCAGCTGCATCTGCGCGATCTGGCCAAAATTGAACTTTAATTTCCCCTTGTAACAAATTGATTTTCCACTGAATAATCCCTGACTCCATGGTAGATTTGTTGGCTTGTACCAAGTATTTTTCCAGTTTGTCTTTGCATTCCCAGCACTTTAAATTAGCCGACTTTATGGTTACCCACTGTTGCTTAGGTTGCTGTGCATAAGCACTAGAAGCAACCAATAAACTTAAACCCAATAGTAATTTACGCATCATTTAAAAATTTATTTGCCCCAATTAGCCGGATCCTGACTCCAATTAAGGAGGGTATCTTTGGTATCCGCAGTAACCAATCCCTTTTCAATAGCCAATTCTATCATGGTCGGATAGTTGGTTAAGCTGCTGGTTTTTACCCCAGCATTTGCACAGGCTGTACATGCCGCTTCAAATCCATAATTAAAAATAGAAATCATTCCTACAATTTCAGCACCAGCGGCTTTTAAAACATCTACCACTTGCAAACTACTTTTCCCGGTAGAAATTAGATCCTCTATAACCAGTACCCGCTGCCCTGTCTCAAGCGCCCCTTCAATTTGATTACCCAATCCATGCTCTTTGGGTTTGGGTCTTACATAAATAAAAGGAAGTTTTAGTTGATCGGCGGCCATTGCTCCCCAAGGGATACCTGCGGTTGCTACCCCCGCTAAAACAGTTGCTTCAGGGTATTGCTCAAATATTACACTACATAATTCACTCTTGATAAAGTCTCTTACATATGGAAAAGACAATACTTTTCTGTTGTCACAATAAATAGGACTCTTCCATCCACTAGCCCAAGTAAATGGCTGCTCAGGGCTCAATTTGATTGCCTGAACTTGCAATAATTTTTCTGCAACTGCTTTTTCATTTGTCATAACACAAAAGTAAATCCTATTTTCCATTGGATTATTATGGAGATTTGCACATCACTTTTATTATGCAATTAAGAATTATACAAGCTGGGGGTGGATTAGTACTGAACGAGCAAAATGAGTTGTTATTTATTTACCGAAGGGGTTCTTGGGATTTGCCCAAGGGGAAGGTAGACAGCGGCGAAACCATTGAAGCTTGCGCCTTGCGAGAGGTTGAAGAAGAAACTGGAGTGGGGAATTTAACCTTGGTTGATTTTTTAGGCATTACCCAACACCAATATTTTGATCCTTATTTGCAAGAAGAAGTCATTAAAGAAAGCCACTGGTATATAATGACCGTTAAAGGAGTTCCTGCTTTGATTCCGCAAACAGAAGAAGATATTACTGATATTAAATGGGTTCCATTAGCAGAAGTAAATGCGTTAATAGCCAATGCCTATGCAAGTATTAAAGAAATTATCGGTCTTTTCTTTTTAAAACAGCCACAGTAAGTCTGCTGATACAAACCAAATGATCTCTTTCATCATGTATTTTGATTTCCCAAACCTGAGAACTTGAACCAATATGAATAGGCTTTGCAGTTCCTGTAACAAAGCCAGACCGTACACTTCTTAAATGATTGGCATTAATTTCTTGCCCTACGCAAATGTATTCCGTATGGTCTACCACCATGGCGGCACCTACACTACCCAATGTTTCTGCTAATGCAACCGAAGCACCTCCATGTAATAAACCATAAGGTTGTTTGGTCCGATGATCTACGGGCATAGTCCCTTTAATATAATCAGGTCCTATTTCTGTAAACTCCATACCCAGGTGTTCGCCCAAATTACCTTTACCCATACCCGCAAAATGAGCAGTAGTAAGACTTTTATTGAACCAAATCATTAGTTATTTTTTAGCGTATTAATCACCGCTTCTGGAAGAAAAGGAGAAGCGTCTCCCCCATTTTTAATAATATCTCTCACAATGGTAGATGCCACTGAAGTGTATTTAGGTTCGCCAGTTAAAAAAATGGTCTCAATTTGATTATCGAGTGTTCGATTGGCGTCTGCAATGGTTTTCTCATATTCAAAGTCACTCACATAACGAATACCTCTTAAAATAAAATGTGCCCCAATTTTTTTACAAAATTGAACAGTCAATCCATCGTAAGCAACGCTTTCTACCCTTGGCTCGTCTTTATAAATATCTCTAAACCATTGCATACGTTGGTCTGCACTAAACATGGGATTTTTAGAAGAATTGATACCAACCCCTACTACTATTTTATCAAATAAAGGGAGTGCTCTATTGATGATATCAGTGTGTCCTAAAGTAACAGGATCAAATGTTCCTGGGAAAAGACAAATTCTTTGCATGATAACTATTTGGTTAATTTTCGTCGGACCTACCAGCTAGTAAATATAAGGCAGCCATTCTAACTGCCACACCATTTTCTACTTGATTTAAAATTATGGAGTGTGGCCCATCTGCAACATCACTGTCTAGTTCTACCCCTCGGTTGATTGGTCCAGGATGCATAATCACAATTTCCTTATTTAATTTATCCAGCATTTTTTGCTTGATGCCGTATGCTAAATTGTATTCTCTTAAAGACGAAAATAATGGTTGGTTCTGTCTTTCTAACTGTATGCGCAATACATTGGCAACATCACACCATTGCAATGCTTCTTGAACATTGTAGGTAACCCTTACCCCTAATGCCTCTTCGAGGTATTTGGGTATTAATGTAGGTGGCCCCACAACCATGATTTCTGCACCCATTTTTTTCAATAAATACATATTGCTGAGTGCCACCCTGCTGTGCATGATGTCTCCTATAATAGCTACTTTTAATCCCTCAATCCTACCCGTTTTTTCTTGCATGGAGAACGCATCTAATAAAGATTGGGTAGGATGTTCGTTAATTCCATCACCCGCATTTACAATGGCTGCTGGAATATGTTTGGCCAGAAAATGCGGAGCGCCAGAAGCACTATGACGCATCACTACCAAATCTACTTTCATGCTTAATATATTGTTGACGGTATCCAGCAATGTTTCACCTTTTGCCGCTGAAGAACTACTGGCAGTAAAGTTGAGTACATCGGCCGAAAGTCTTCGTTCTGCCAATTCAAAAGACATTCTTGTACGAGTTGAATTTTCATAAAATAAATTCACAATCGTAACGTCTCTTAAGGATGGAACTTTTTTTACTGGTCTTTGTAAAACTTCTTTGAACTGCCCTGCGGTAGATAGAATTAATTGAATGTCCTCTTTGTTGAGGTCCTTGATACCAAGTAAGTGTTTGGTAGATAGTTTCATTAAAAAGCAAAATTAATCATTTAGACTAAAACAACTTCGTCTTTTTCATCCTTTTCTTTCCAGTTCACTTTTACCTTGTCGGTAAATATGGTATCAATCGCTTTACCTGCATAATCTGGTTGAATGGGTAACTCTCTGCTGAACCTTCGATCAATCAACACACATAATGAAACTTTAGAAGGCCTTCCAAAATCTAATAATGCATCTAAAGCAGCCCGAATTGTTCTTCCAGTATACAATACATCATCTACCAATATGACCGACTTGCCTTCAATGCTGAATGGAATATCCGTTTCATTGGCTATATGCAAGGTTTTTCTAACATCATCCCTATAAAAAGTAATGTCCAACTTTCCGTAATGAAAGGGATGATTGGGAATAATTTCTTTTAATGCAGCAACAATACGGTCGCTCATAAAGATCCCTCTTGGCTGCAAGCCAATAATTACCGTATTGGCCATGTCTTTATTGTTCTCCAACATTTGGTGTGCGAGTCTTTGAATACTCAGCTCCATCTGTTGTTTGGATAATATTGTTTTCAAATGCCCAATTTTTATTTAAAATTAAATGCTTTCTTCCATACCAAAAGGGAATAATTCAAGTCGTTCTTCTTTACTTTGTAGCACATGCTTCAGTTAAAGGAAATAAACCTTGTCCAGTTTAGGAATTACGCCAATCACCACCAAGATTTTAATCAACAAATTGTGGCTATTTGTGGGTTAAATGGAACTGGTAAAACCAATTTGTTAGATGCAATTTATTATTTAGGATTTTCAAGAAGTTATTTTTCAAGAACCGATGCCCAAAATGTACAACATGGCAAACAGGGCATGCGTGTTTCAGGAAATTTCATAAAGCAAGAGAAAAAAGAAGAAGTCAGCTTTATACTTAGAGAAAATAATAAGAAAGAATTATTGGTGAATGCAGAATCGTATAAAAAGATTTCAGATCATATAGGAAAATTCCCTTGCGTGATGATTGCACCAGATGATGTTGAACTAATTGCTGGCCCTAGCGAAGCAAGAAGAAAATTGATGGACAGTATTCTTTCTCAAACCAATAGAGACTATCTATCTCAATTAATTGCTTACAATAAAATATTGCAACAGCGCAATAGTTTATTGAAACAAATGGCAGATCAACCTCAAATGAGTAATGATTTATTGGAAGTATACAACGAGCAACTAATTCATAGTGGTAATTATATACACCAACAACGAAAGCAATTTTTAGCCATTTTTTTACCGATGGTTGGTGAAAACTACGCATCAATTGCAGGAAAAAACGAAGACCTGCAATTGGCTTATGAGAGTCAATTGCTAAGTACTTCATTTAAAGAAATACTTGCAGAAAATTTAGTAAAGGATAAGGCTTTGCAAAGAACTTCTAGAGGGGTTCATAGAGATGATATAGGTATTTATTTAAACGATTGCCCTTTTAAATCAGAAGCTTCGCAAGGTCAAAGAAAGAGTTTGTTATTTGCTATTAAGTTAGCTGAATGGGAATATTTAAACATGAGCATTGGCATCCCTCCTATTTTATTATTAGATGATGTATTTGAAAAATTAGATGAGA
>JBKBWE010000185.1:0-5829 GCA_046289145.1 Sediminibacterium sp. | reverse complement strand
AAGAAAAGAAAGACCGTGTTGACGATGCTTTACACGCTACAAGAGCTGCTGTTGAAGAAGGTATTGTGCCAGGTGGTGGTGTTGCCTACATTCGCGCGGTAGAAAGCCTAGAGAAGCTAAAAGGCGCTAATGAAGACGAATTGACTGGTATTCAGATTGTTAAAAGAGCAATTGAAGAGCCATTGCGTCAAATTGTAATCAATAGTGGAATTGAAGGTTCTATTGTGGTTCAGAAAATTAAAGAAGGCAAGGGTGATTTTGGATTCAACGCTCGTACAGAAGTTTACGAGAACTTGTTTAAAGCAGGTGTAATTGATCCAACCAAAGTAACTCGTGTTGCTTTAGAAAATGCTGCTTCAATTGCTGCGATGTTGTTAACAACAGAATGTGTAATTGCAGATAAGCCAAAACCTGAAGCGCCTCATGCGCACGGTGGTGCTCCTGATATGGGCGGAATGGGTTATTAATACTATTTCAATCAATAGTTATACAGCCTCACCATTTATTTGGTGGGGCTTTTTTATAAAACAATTTAAACAGTAGGTTTAGTCAATAAATAGTTTTTAAATCCCTTAGCCAAAAGGAACTGCGCAAATCCATAAGTAAGCATTACAATCACGCTTAAAAAAACATTCTTGTAGGCAAAAATATTCAAAGACAAAACGGAATCAGATAATACAAATAATGCTGCTCCTGGTACAAAATAATTAATACCAAATTGTTTAGTTCCAGCATTACATGAAATCAATATGGAGCTAGCAAACATGGTTGCAATAACAATCATATATACCAGTACCGGCAAAAATAAATCTCCCAATTTGGGTGCTAAATGATTTAAAATGATGGCTCCTATAACGAGCACTACAATCCCTCCCATAATCGGTAAAAATGCATTACTGATTTTAAAGGGTTGTATATTTATAAATAATATAATGTAACAAAAATGAGCCAACATAAAACAGAGCATGCCTCCTATAAAAAACAGGTTTCCAGTATACAATAGAAATATATCACCTCCCCAAGATGCCAAGAAAGCCAATGCCACCAATCGGGTAGAAAGTTTCAATTTTATTGTAGATGGTGCTAATGTTTCAGCTAAATACAAAAGCAATAATGGCATTAAAAGAATTTTTGTAATGCGTGCTATTTCTAGTTGTTCTGTCCAAAGTAAAAAACAATGTACTAGTAAGACCATCACATAAATTGGCGCAATCAACTTTCTTAGATCCATAATGGAATAATTAATACAATGGGTTGGAGTAATCTACGATTTTTAGTTTAAACTGACCTAATTTTGCGCCATGCAAATGGACGACGAAGCATTTTTTGCTTTCTGGGAACTGAATAGTGAAAAAGAAAAAAGTAGCCGAAAAGCTTTTATGTTAGGCCTTTCTTCAGGTTTTGCCATTGGGGTTGTTGTACTTGCCTTTATTTTATCTGGTTGGTATAAGCGTGCCACTATGGAAGCCAATAGTAAAATGAGTGCATTTGTGCTTTTTGTGGCCATTCTAGGTATATCTGTATTCATTGCTTTTATGTATCGTAAGTTTAAATGGGAAATGAACGACCAGCGATTTCAAGAAATTTTAGCTAAAAAACAAAAATTACACACTAATGATGCAGCCATAAATAAAGGTTCTGCGTCTTAAAAAGAAAACTGAGAATGAAAAAATCACTGATTGCTTTGGGTTTATTGATCACTTTTGCTGTTTTATCATGCGGAAAAACCCAGGATACTGGCTGTACCCCTGTTGCGGTTGCTGCTGAAAAAGATGCTATGGTTAAATTTTGCACAGATAATAGCATAACTTACTCCGAGCATCCAAGCGGTTTATTGTATCAAATTATTAATCCTGGAACTGGAGCTACTTTAGACGCTTCATCCACTGTTTCTGCGATTTATACGGGTAAATATCTGAATGGTGTTACATTTGAAGCCAATGCTACACCAGCTACTTTTGGCCTTAATCAAGTGATAGAAGGCTGGAAAATAGGCATTCCTTTGGTTAAAAGAGGTGGCCGAATCCGCTTAATTATTCCATCTGCTTTAGCGTATTCATGTGTAGGTAGAGGCTCTATTCCGCCCAATACCCCTCTTTACTTTGATGTTACTGTGAATTAATCGCTCATTCCCCTATCTTTGCCGTCCTGAAAAAATCAGGAATAAAACTTCGTAAACCGTTACTAATATGCAACTGAAAGGTTTAGTGCGTTTTTTTGCCATAGCAC
The DNA here is from genome assembly GCA_046289145.1 of Sediminibacterium sp. GTDB lineage: Bacteria > Bacteroidota > Bacteroidia > Chitinophagales > Chitinophagaceae > Sediminibacterium. The sequence continues at coordinate 3,600 of JBKBWE010000185.1, read as the reverse complement.
TTACATTAATTTGTCTTTACCAGTTATCATTCACTTGGTTTGTAAACAGCCATGAATCTGCAATGGAAAAGAAAGCCACCGAGTGGTTAAAACGTTTCCCAACTGCAGAACAACAATATCCTGGCAATAAGGAATTGCAAGCTGCTTACACTGATTCTTTAGAGGAACTAAAGAAAACAAGATTACTCCGTTTGTTAGACAGTACCAAAGACACCAAATTGGCTTTTGGTTTAACTACTTATCGTAGTGCCAAAGAAAAAGAATTGATGTTGGGTCTAGACTTACAAGGAGGTATGAGTGTTACTATGGAAGTAGGCTTAGATGGTTTAATTAAATCTTTAAGCAACTTTACCAAAGATGCCAATTTCAACAAAGCATTGGATGCAGCTGTTGCAAGAAAAGCAAACAGTGGTGCTGATTTAATTACTTTATTCTTAGAAGAGTATAGTAAAGTAAGTCCTGATGGAAAATTGGCGCCATTCTTTACAACAAAAAGTGCTTCAGCAGTAAAAATTGAAGATTCCAATGATAAAGTAGAAAACTATTTAAGAAAGCAAGCTGAAGCTGCATTCAATAATACTTTCAGAATATTAAGAACCAGAATCGATCGTTTTGGTGTATCATCAAATAATATCAACCCTGATCCTGCAAAAGGCAGAATCAATATTGAATTGGCTGGTGTAAACGATAAAGATCGTGTAAGAAACTATTTACAGTCAACTGCCAATCTTCAATTCTTTGAAGTGTATACTTGGGAGAACAAAGACGTACAGTCAGGAATTGTTGCAGCTGATAAAGCAGTTCAAGATTATTTAACGGGTGCAGATAAAGTTGCAACAGTTGTAGATACAACTAAAGCCAGTGCATCAGTTCAGCCAAAAGGAGATGCCAGCAAAACGGCTACCATTTCTTCAATGGCTACGAAAGCAACTACAGCTAAGACCGATTCAGCTGCTATCAAAGTAACAGAGAATCCTATTCTTCGTTTAATGCAGTTGACACAACCATATCAAGCTGAAAATGGTCGTCCAGTTTATCCTGCTGCATTAGGATATATCCAATCTAAAGATACAGGTACTTTAAATGATTACTTAGCAATGGAATCTGTAAAAAGCAAGTTCCCTTCTAACTTAGTATTCATGTATGGTAAAGCTGAATTAGATGATCCTAAAGCAAAAGACATTCTTACTTTATATGCAATCAAAACCTTAGACAATGGTCAAGCTGAATTAGAAGGTGATCGTATTGCGGGTGCTTCTCAAGATTATGATGAGCGTGGTAGAATTGCTATTAAAATGAACATGGATAAAGTTGGTTCTAATATATGGGCAAAAATGACCACTAGAAATGTGGGTAAGCCTATTGCAATTGTATTAGACAATTTTGTTTACTCAGCTCCAAATGTGAATGACCCAATTACAACTGGTAATTCACAAATCAGTGGTAACTACACTATTAAAGAAGCACAAGATTTATCTGAAATTTTAGAGAGTGGTAAATTACCAGCTCCTGCTAAAATAGTTCAAAGTCAAACAGTAGGGCCAACTTTGGGTAGCGAATCTATTAAAGGTGGTGCATTGTCTTTTGGCATTTCATTCTTGGTGATTTTTGCTTTAATGTTATTATACTTTAACACTGGTGGATGGGTAGCTAACATTGCATTAATCTTAAACTTGTTATTCACTATTGGTGTATTAAGTGCCTTAGGATTTACTTTGACTGCTCCAGGTATTGCTGGTCTTGTATTAACGATTGGTATGGCAGTAGATACCAACGTAATCATCTTCGAGCGTATTAAAGAAGAATTAACCAAGGGTAAAAACTATTCCGCAGCAGTGAATGAAGGCTATAAGCGTTCTTTGGCTCCTGTATTAGATGGTCATATTACAACTCTATTAACTGCTATAATCCTTGCTTACTTTGGTTTAGGCCCTGTATTAGGATTTGCTACCACTCAAATCATTGGTATCTTATTATCATTATTCTGTGGAATTTTAGTATCTCGTTTAATTTCTGATTGGTATACCAACAAGAATAGACACTTTGAATATTTCACTGGCATATCTAGAAAGATATTCAATCATGCCAATTTCAAGTTTATTGAATACAGAAAGTATGCTTACATGCTATCTGCAGTAATCTTTGTAATGGGTATTGCTTCTTTCTTCCATGGTTTTGATGAAGGAGTTGAATTTGCAGGAGGTAGAAGTTATACCGTGAAGTTTGACAAAGCGGTTGATCCTGAAATGATTCGCCAAGATTTGAAAACAGTATTTGGAGAAGCGCCAATTATTAAAACAGTAGACGTTAAGAATCAAGTAAATATTACTACTTCTTACAAAATAAAAGAAACTGGAAATAATATTGATGCTGAAGTAGAACGTAAGTTATACGAGGGATTAACTAAGTATTTACCTGAAGGAACTAGTTTTGATACATTTGAAAATTCTTATAAGCAAGGATCTCAAACAGTATTGCCAACCATTTCCGATGATTTAAAAGCAGGTGCAACAAAAGCTACCTTGTTTGCAGTAATTGTAATTTGCTTGTACATATTTATTCGTTTCCGTGATTGGAGATATTCTTTGGGCTCTATTGTTGCATTAATGCACGACGTATTCGTAACATTAATTGTATTTAGTTTCTTAAAAGATTTTGTTCCATTCCCATTAGAAATTGATCAACACTTTATTGCTGCAATTCTTACGGTGATTGGTTTCTCTATGAACGATACAGTAATTGTGTACGATCGTATTAGAGAAGATAGTGCAATGATGAAGGGAACGCCAAACGCAACCATCATCAACAGAGCTATTAATGAAACGCTAAGCAGAACCATTATGACTTCTGTTACGGTATTCTTAACCATTTTAATCTTATTCATTTTTGGTGGAGAAGTTACTAGAGGATTTGCGTTCGCGATGTTGATTGGTGTGGCTACTGGTACTTATTCTTCTATATTCGTAGCAGCTCCTTTCTTAGTAGATTTTGGTAAAGGAAGAGCTTTAGGCACAAAAACTAAATAAGCAAACAGATTGATAATAAAAATGCCTCGATGAAAATCGGGGCATTTTTATTTAATTCTTTTTTCAGAGGGATTATAGCTGCTGAATCATTTGAAGCGTTTACTATTTGTTACACCGCAAAAGAAGTTCCACAGCCGCAGGTTTTGCTGGCATTGGGGTTGCTAAAGGTAAATCCCCTACTATTTAGGCCACCTTGCCAATCTATTTCCATACCATATAAATAAAGGCTATGACTTTTATTCATGATACATGGTATCCCTTCAATTTCAAATAATTCGTCTTCTGTTTCGGTTTGGTCAAAACCTAAAACATAAGTCATTCCACTACATCCTCCACCTTTGACTCCTACCCTTAAACGTTGTGACTTATCAAAGTTGGGTTCAGCTATTAATCGCTTAATTTCTACAATTGCCCCTTCAGTAAAAGTTACTGGAATTTGAGTTGTAATTGCTGTTTCCATATTCACTATTTAGGTTACAAAGTTACCATTTTGCCTGAACCTTTGCCTCTTTAGGTTTACGATAGAAGGAATTCCTTGTTCATCCCCTACCTTTGCACAAAGAATTAGTAGAAT
>JBKBWE010000184.1:0-5943 GCA_046289145.1 Sediminibacterium sp. | reverse complement strand
ACCGCAGATCATGGTAATGCAGATTATTTAATTAATGAAGATGGCTCTCCTAACACTGCACATACATTAAATCCAGTGCCCTTATTTGTTATAGACAAAATATGGAAGGGAAAACTTAAGCCAGGAAAATTGGCTGATATAGCGCCCACCATTTTAACTTTTATGGAAGTACCAGTGCCTGCCCAAATGACTGGAAATATTTTAACCAATTAAAATGCAAACCATGTTTAAAAAATTGCTCTTAGCACTATTAGTTGTCTTTCTGGTTCTACAGGCATTTAGACCTGAAAAAAACATTTCAGGGAATAAAGAAAATGACATTAGTTCCTTGTATCCTGTGCCAGAAAATGTTGAACAAATTTTAGTAAAAGCTTGTAACGATTGCCATAGTAATAGTACGGTTTATCCTTGGTATGCTGAAGTTCAGCCTATTGCATGGTGGTTAGACGACCATGTAAAAGATGGTAAGAAACACCTGAATTTTAACGAGTTTGCATCATATAGATTGGCAAAACAATTCCATAAATTAGAAGAAGTTTTTGATGAAGTAAAGGGCGGAGAAATGCCATTAGAATCTTATACGGTAATACACAGAGACGCCAAACTTACTGACGAAGAAAGAAATATATTGATGGATTGGTCGGTTGCAGTAAGAGATACCATGAAAGCTCGTTTTCCAGCTGACAGTTTAATAATGAAGAAGAAAAAATAACCCTAGTAGTTATTATTTTAAATGTTGTTGTTTGCATGTGTAGAAAGAAAATGATTTCAAGCATAGTAATGCTTTTAAGTGTATTGGGCATTAAAGCACAAAAACTGAATGATACAGCCAAAGCAAATACTGCGCTTTTGGATGATGTTGTTGTTTATTCCAGCCGATTTGCAGAAAAATTTAAACGGGTTGCACAAACAATTGATGTTTTAAAAACAAAAGAGCAACTTAATTTTCAACTTAATACAGCAGATGCCCTAATTAATTCAGGAAAGCTTTTTGTTCAAAAAAGTCAGCAAGGGGGAGGTAGTCCGGTAATCAGAGGCTTTGAAGCTAGTAGAATTTTAATGGTGGTAGATGGCGTTAGAATGAATAATGCCATTTATCGGGCAGGTCATTTACAAAATATTATCACCATCGATAATATGGTTTTAGAACGTATGGAGATATTGTATGGTCCATCTTCTACGCTTTTTGGTAGTGATGCCTTAGGGGGTGTAATTAGTTTAAATACCAAAGACCCTATATTGTCTTCCGACCATAAAACCCAGTTTTCTGGTGCCGCCACTCTCCGTTATTCGAGTGCCATGCAAGAAAATAGAGGGAATATTCAAATGAATATAGGTGGTAAAAAGTGGGCTTCATTCACTTCGGTGAGTTATGGAAGTTTTGGTGATTTAATTCAGGGTAGTAAAAGAAGAGTCAATTATCCTGACTTTGGGAAACGAAATAACTATGTTGAAAGAGTAGGGAATGTAGACATGATTATACCCAATCCCAATCCAAACAAACAAATTGGTTCAGGTTATAAACAAGTAGATATAACTCAAAAATTTCTTTATCAGGCTAATGAAAAAGTGCAGCATATATTGAATCTTCAGTTTTCTAATACCAACGATATTCCTCGATATGATCGACTTTCTGAAACGAATGGGGTTGTTCCGGTATTTGCAGAATGGTATTATGGTCCACAAATCAGAAATATGGCTGCTTACCATTTAAATGTAAAAGACCAAGTCGGGTTTTTCAAGGATATCAAAATAACTGCCAGTTTTCAGGACATAGAAGAAAGTAGAATAGCTCGAAGATTCCAAAACAATAACAAAGATTTTAGATGGGAAAGGGTAAGTGTTTTCGGCTTGAATATAGATGCCAAACATTATTTTAAAAAACATGAATTACATATTGGCGCAGAAACCTATAGTAACTTTATTAAGTCAACTGCTGAAAGAGTTAATATTGCTTCAGGGATAAAAAGTCGCATTACAACTAGGTATTCAGATGGTCCAACTTCAATGTCTACGCATGCAATATTTGCCCAGCATACCTATAAGATTTCTGATCGATTAACCATCAATGATGGCCTACGTTTTAATCTTGTTCAATTAAATGCACAATTTGTAGACACTTCTTTAACTCGATTTCCATTTTCAAAAGTTAAACAAAGCAACCAATCAATTACAGGTAACTTGGGAATCGTATATGCTACAAAGAACAATCTAAGAGCTGCATGGGTTTTTAGTACAGGTTTTCGCTCTCCTAATGTAGATGATTTAGCAAAAGTTTTCGATTCAAGAACTGGATTAGTTGTAGTTCCTAATACGAATATAAAGCCCGAGTATACCTATAATGTAGAATTTAACCTCAATAAATACGGAAACTCATTTAGTTATGGTGCTGCTGTATTTTATACTGCTTTTGATAATGCTTTAGTACTAGATCGATACTTATTTAATGGTCAAGACAGTATTTTTTACAGTGGTGTAAAAAGTGCCGTTTTTGCTTTGCAAAACAAAGCCAAGGCAAGATTATATGGCATTAGTTTAAATGCTTCTTTACAATTAGTAAAATCTCTTTCTATGGAAGGGGTGATTAATTTCACTAAAGGACAATTCAGGGATGCAATAAATGGTAAAACACCATTAGACCATGTACCTCCTACTTATGGCAGGCTTGCTTTAAAACACCAAGGCCCAAAATGGAATGCAGATTTTTGGGTATTGTTTAATGGTTGGAAAAGATTGGCAGATTATAATTTAAATGGAGAAGATAACTTACAATACGCTACTCCAGATGGTATGCCTGCTTGGTACACGCTTAACTTTAGGTCGTCTATTATGGTGAAAAAACAAATTCAATTGCAAGTTGCTATTGAGAATATATTAGACCTCAATTATCGATATTTTGCCAGTGGTATATCTGCTTCAGGAAGAAATTTATCCCTTTCATTAAAAGCATCTTTTTAAGTAAGAATTAAAAATTTATGCCTTGGCCCCCGACAAATCAATAAAGGTGGGGGCTTTTGTTTAATTTGCAGCATGGAAATTAAGAAAGCCGCATACGTCATATCTAATGCCGATTATAAAGCCTGTCCTGCACCAGACAGACCTGAGTTCGCTTTTATTGGCAGAAGTAACGTGGGTAAATCTTCTTTAATTAATATGTTGTGCAAGAATAATAAGCTTGCTAAAACATCTTCTGCTCCAGGAAAAACTCAATTAATCAATCATTTTGAAATAGAGAGTAGCAATAAATCAAATCAAGGGTTTAAGAAATGGTATCTAGTAGACTTGCCTGGTTATGGTTTTGCCAAAGTAGCCCAAAGCAGTAGAAGAAGATGGGAGCAAATGATTGAAAACTATTTGCGTAAAAGAGAAAATCTGGTTAATGTTTTTGTATTAATTGATAGCAGGCATAAGCCACAAAAAATAGATTTGGAATTTATAAGCCAATTAGACAAATGGCAAATTCCATTTAGTTTGGTATTTACTAAAACCGATAAAGAGAAGCCTGGAGTAGTTGCCAATAATATTCAGGCTTTTTTTGATACACTAAGAAGCACTTGGCAATTTTTACCGCAGCATTTTGTAACTAGTGCAGAAAAACACCAAGGAAGAGAGGAGGTTTTGGCTTTTATTCAAATGAAAAATGAATCAGTTGCCTAGAACAGTTTCCATGGCTTTTGCTTTGAGTAAGCATTCTTCATATTCTAATTCTGGATCACTATAAATGGTAATTCCGCTACCAACTAAGTAACTTAAATATTGGTTCTGTGAATTATACAGTAAGCTCCTGATAACAACATTAAAATCGAAATCTTTATTTGGATTAATATATCCTACAGCTCCTGAAAATATTCCTCTTTCAATAGGCTCATATTGCTGAATGAGTTCCATTACTTTTTTCTTGGGTGCTCCAGTCATACTACCCATTGGGAATCCGGTTTCTATTAATTCTTTTATACCCACTCCATCCATTAAATGTCCGCTGATAGTAGAAATCATTTGGTGAACTTGCGGAAAACTATATATACCAAATAATTCATCAACTAGTACCGTTCCTACTTCGCAAACTCTACTAAAGTCATTCCTGACTAAATCTACCACCATTACATTTTCACTTCTGTCTTTACTACTCTCCAATAGCTCTTTTTTAAGTGCTGCATCTTTTGTTGGATTGGTAAGCGCTCTTTTTACAGTTCCTTTAATTGGTTGGGAAATAATTTGATTCCCTTGTTTTTTTAACCAACGCTCTGGGCTTGCACAAATTAAGTGGGCATTATGTTCTTTGTAATAACAAGCAAATGGGGTTGGAGAGAGTGCAGTTAATTGTTCGTATAATGTAATAGGATCAACAGCTGCATTGACTGAGTAAAATTCTTGGCAAAAATTTATTTCATAACAATCGCCTTGTTGAATATGTTTTTGCAATTGTTGAATAGTGCCAATATACCTTTCCTTGCTCATGCCAGCAGTAATACTGATTGGGACAATACTACCTGATGTTTTTTTTATGGCAATAATTTGTTCAAATACTAATTCAGGTAATAAAGAATAAGTTTCAATAATTAAACTTTCTTCATTTAGGGTTATAATATGGTCTGGCCTAAAAAAGAAAGCATCGCTAAAATTAATGGGTGTTTTTTTTTGCTTGCTATTTAGCTGCTTTGCATTGTATTCGTATGCAAAATGTCCGAATAGCCAATCTTGATTAGATTGATAAAATTCATCAATTGCTTTAGCCGTATTAGGTCCTTTTATTATGGCTATTTCCCCAGCTGCAGCAATACATTCTACGGAATGATGTGTCGAATCATATTGATGGTTATCTAAAAAAGAGCAAACACTGAACTGGCTAATCCAATGCAGTATTTGCTCTTTTATATTCGGTAAGTTCTTTACAGAAAATACCTTTTTAGTTCTTTTCAAAATGGTATGAACTTTTAAAAATCGTCGTCGTCATCATCGTCAAAGCCACCGCTTTTGTCATTAAAAAGATCAAATTCTTTAAAGTCTTCGTCTACTTTAAAGTCTTCCTCTTCTTCTTCTTTTTTCTTTCCGCCAGTTGCTTTTTTGCCCTTACTTTTTGGTAAGTCAAATTCGTCAAAATCAGGATCCCAACTGTCGTCTTCTTCAGTTGCTTCCCAATCATCAGCAGATTCATCTGCTTCATCATCTAAGTCGTCATCTTCATCATCCGAAGATTTTTTAGCAGATGATTTTGCGCCTGCTTTTTTTGAAGAAGACTTCACAATGGGTTCGTCGTCTTCCAAATCATCATCGTCGTCATCATCTTCCTTTTTCTTTGCTTTAGGAGACGGTTTACTTGCGGCTACTTTTGCCGGTACTTTTGGGGTAGAGGATTTCTTATCCTTATCAGACTTCGCTGCCATATTTCTAATAAGATTTAGAGCGTAAAATTTGTACGCAAAATTGTATTAACCAAATAAATTTTTCAATATCAAATCAAATGCCAAAACTATAAGCTTACGATCTGCTCTCTTCCTGGTCCATTAGAAACATACTTAACAGGCGCACCCACATAATTGTTGATGAAATCGATATAAGTATTCATTTCTTCTGGTAATGCTGCTGCCGATTTGATGGTAGAAGTATCTTTATTCCAGCCTTTGAAAGATTGAAGCACAGGGCTAATCTTGGCTCTGGAAATTTGATAAGGTACTTCTTCGGTAATTTTTCCATTTACATCGTAAGCCGTACATACTTCCAATTCTTTAAAGCTATCTAAAACATCTGCTTTTGTCATTATAATTTTAGTAACACCATTAATCATGCAAGTGTACTTTAATGCTACTAAGTCTATCCAACCACAACGTCTTGGTCTTCCGGTAGTAGCCCCAAATTCGCTGCCAATTCTTCTTAGTTCTTCACCAGTTGCATCTTCTAATTCAGTAGGGAATGGACCGCCACCAACTCTAGTACAATAGGCTT